>CAKPLX010000065.1 GCA_934167785.1 uncultured Bacilli bacterium | reverse complement strand
GATATATTACTAGAGGTGCAGTAGTACAAAATTATTCAATAATAAAGTCAGAATGCATAATGGTAAATAAAAGTGATTTAGAAAAAGTTGGGTATTTGGACGAGAAAATGGACTATAGTGATGCTATAGCAGATTTAGCTTTTTCATTATATAAAAATTATAATAAACTAAATGTAATAAACCCACATATCGAGTTAGAAGCTTTGGAGATTACAAATAAGACTGGGAAAAATAAATTCTTTGAAAAATGGGAGAAAGAATTAAATATTCCAGATCCAAATTATAATGTAAATTTGAAATTTGAAAAAAATAAACTATTTACAGTAAATGTTTAATTAAAAGAAAGGATGTAGCAAGTAATGAAAGTAGACATATTGATGGCGACTTATAATGGAGAGAAGTATTTAAAACCACAAATTGATAGTATTTTGAATCAAACATTTAAAGACTTTAATTTAATTATTTGTGATGATTGCTCAAAAGATAATACGTGGAAAATATTAGAAGAATATGCTCAGAAAGATAGCAGAATAAAAATAATTAAAAATGAAGAAAACTTAGGTTATAACAAAAATTTTGAAAAATTATTAAGTTTTGTTACAGCAGATTATTTTATGCTATCTGATCAAGATGATTTTTGGTTATCTAATAAAGTTGAAGAATCATATAAAAAGATAACAACAGAAAATTTGAACTTAGTTTGTTCAGATTTAGAAGTTGTAGATAAAAATTTAAATACAATACATCCATCTATGTGGGAATATTGGCCTGATTATAATATAAAAGAAAAAATAAAGAAAAGTAGAGATTATAGAAGCTGTTTAATGACCAATTGTATAACAGGATGTACAACAATTGTTAATAGTAAACTAATAGAAAAACTATTACCATTACCAGGATATCCAATAGTACATGATTGGTGGATTGGTTTAGTTGCAGGATCATATGGAGAAATTGGTTATATAGAAGCACCATTAATAAAATATAGACAACATGGCAATAATCAAATTGGATATGTAACAACTAAAACAATTTTTAAATTTACAAGAGGATTAAGAAGACATTTAATAACAAATCACATTCAAATATTAGAAGTATTAAAGAAGAGAATGAATGTTTTAAATCCAGAATTAGAGCCTATTGTAGATGATGGAATAAAATATTTGAAATCAATATTGAATGTAAAATTTATTGTGTTAAAAAGTAAGAAGCCATTTAAGAACTTGTATAAATATGAAGATGATAAATATATAAAACAAATTTCGTTAATGTACAATTATCCATTATTTGCACATATATATAGAATATTATATGTTATAAATGTAAAGCTATTTAAGGAGAAAATAGGAATGAAGCAATTAGCCAAAAAGATATTACAAACATACTTTCCAAAAGTATATGCACCAATACATAATTATAGAAACAAAAAACAAATGGAAGGAAATGGAGGGCTACAATATAATTATGATGTTAATATAGAAGATTATAAAAAATTAGTAGACCAAATGTATGATAACTTTGAAAAGCCTGAGAAAAAATCAACATTTGTTCCATTCAACGAAAAACCTTATAAAAAAACAGAAAATGATGTAAAAATAATTACACACTATTTGCCACAATATCATTCATTTAAAGAAAATGATGAGTGGTGGGGAAAAGGATTTACAGAATGGAATAATGTAACAAAAGCATTTCCACATTTTGTAGGACAAATGCAACCTAAATTACCTCATGATATAGGGTTTTATGATTTATCACAAAAAGAAAATATAAAAAAACAAATAGAACTTGCAAAACAATATGGAATATATGGATGGTCAATATATTATTATTGGTTTGATAGACACAGATTGATGGAAAAACCACTAGACATCATTTTAGAAAATAAAGACTTAGATATTAACTTTTGTATAAATTGGGCTAATGAAAATTGGTCTAAGAGATGGGATGGTGGAGACAAAGAAATATTAATGGCCCAAAATTATGATGAAGAAAAACTAATATATTGTATAAAAGATATGGAAAAATATATTAGAGATGAAAGATATATAAAAATTGATGGAAAGCCATTAATCATAGTATATAAACCAACATTAATACCAAATGTTCAAGTAATGATTGAAAATTGGAGAAATTACCTAAGAGAAGTTGGCATTGGTGAAGCATATATAATGGGAGTAAAAACATTTGATATAACAGATGAATATAAAAATATATTTGATGGATTTATTGAATTTCCACCTTTTGGAATGGAAATAAAAGTTATGAATAATCAATTAAAATTCTTTAATAAAAACTTTAAAGGAGTTGTATATGATTATAAGAGAATGGTAGATGAAAAGACTTATTTAAGACCATTTGACCATAAATTATATAGAGGAATTTTCCCAGCTTGGGATAACTCACCAAGAAGACAATTTACACCAGATGTATTCTGGGGGTCAACACCAAAATTGTATGAAACATGGTTAGAAGATTTAGTAAAAGAAACATTAGAAAATGATGAACTTGATGATAAAATGATATTTGTAAATGCTTGGAATGAATGGGCAGAAGGGGCTTGTTTAGAACCTGATAGAAATTATGGATATGCTTATATTCAAGCTACTAGAAATGTTTTAGAAAAATATAAGATAAAAAAATAGGAGAATGATATGCTATTAGAAAAAATAGATTTGAAAAAAAATAAAGTGTTGAAAATATCAACCATTATAATTTATGTTATTTCTATATTGTTTTTTGAAATAGGAATATGTAATGGTATGAATTTTAAAAATTTTATATATCAAGGTGAGATAAAGTATAATTTTTCGCTTTGTAGAATGGTTAGTTATATTATATTTTTTATTGCAATGATAAAAAACATCGATAAATTTATTCCAGATGCATTAAAAACATTTAAACAGTCAAGAAAAAAATATATATTGCTAGTATATGTTTTGGTTATGTTTTGCATGGACATATATGCTTTTATAAGATGGACGTCTTTTTACAAAGAGCTAACATTGATAATAATGCAATTAATGGGACTACTATTTATAATTTATGTGTCAGATAATTACATAAAAAATATTATAGTTATAGTGTCAACTATAGGAATAGTTTTTACATTTGCTACAGACTTTCATCATGCAATAGATGAAAAAAAACATATGATGTCAGTAATAAACATTGCGTCAGGAAATTTTCAATATGCAAAAAATCCACTATGTGAACCAGCATATAATAATATAATTTTTAATTGTGATATAGATTCATTTGTTCAGTTTTTTGAAAAAAAATATGAATCACAATTAACAAATGACTGGAATATAACAGAAGAAACAGAAATATATTATTTATGTTCTTCACCAGCTGATTACAATTTCATTTTATATTTACCGGCAACAACAGGAGTTGTTTTTGCAAAAATATTAGCAGGAAGTATTGCTGACGTATATATAATGGGGAGATTATTTAATTTAATTGCATACGCAATTATGATGATAGTAATATTAAAATTATTACCATACAAAAAGAAGATATTTTATGTGATATGCATGTTGCCATTTCAACTGTTATTAGCAGCTTCATTTTCTGTTGATGGAATATGTTTTGGAATATTAGGAATTTTTATAGCATATTGCTTAAAATTATCAGAAATGGATTATAAACAAATAAAATTGAAACAAATTTTGATATTAATGGGATTATATGCGGCATGTTTGTTAGCAAAAAATTTAGCATATTGCGCTATTATAATATTTGTACTAATCTTACCAATAAAAAAGATAATCAAAAATAATAAAAAGAGTTTACCAATTATAAGTATATTACTAGGAATTTCAATGGTAGTATGTGCTATTTTACTGGCAAATAAATTGTTTACTACAGCTTCTGCTGGAGGAGATATAAGAGGAGGAGAGACAAGTTTAATTGGTCAAGCTAAATTTTTAATGCAATCACCTATAAATATAATAAAAGTAGGTTTTGAACATATAATGAATTCACTATTAAATTACAACTGGTATACATATTTAAACCATGCGACTTTCTTTGGTAAATATAGTTCTCAAATATTCTTTATGGAACTAATTTTTATTATATATATATCATGCACAGATGAGTATGTAGAAATAAAGAAACGTACAAAGATTATATCTATAATTACTTTTTTGGGTGTGTTTGCAAGTACGAGTTTAATGTTATATTTAACTTTTACACCAGTTGGACAAATTAATATAACAGGGTATCAGCCAAGATATATAATTCCATTATTTCTAATAATATTAATGCTAATAAATAATAAAAACATTATAAATAATAATGAACAAATAACAAAAAAAATAAATGAAACTAATATTTGTTTATCACAAGGAATGTTTATCATTATTGATTTAATATTTTTAATATCAATTGTTTAGAAGTATAACAAACAGTATGAACAGAAAGGAAAAAAATGAAAGTTTTAATAATAATACCAGCTTATAATGAAGCTCAAAATATAGAAAGAACAGTAAAAGACGTTACTGAAAATACAGACTATGATTATATAGTAATAAATGATTGTTCAAAAGATAATACTAAAGAAGTCTGCGAAAAAAATAATTTTAATATGTTATCATTACCAATAAATTATGGCTTAACTAGTGGAATACAATTAGGAATGAAATATGCTTATAAAAACAATTATGATATAGCTATCCAATTTGATGGAGATGGTCAACATCAAGCAAAATATTTGAAAGATTTAGTAAAAGAAATTGAAAAAAATAATGTAGACATTGTTATTGGTTCTAGATTTGCAACACAAAAAAAGCCATTAACAGCTAGAATGTTAGGAAGCAGAGTTATAACATTCTTTATAAAAATGACAACCGGAAAAACTATAAAAGACACTACATCAGGAATGAGAGCATATAATAAAAAAGCTATTTGGGAGTTTATTAGAAATACAAGTTTAACACCAGAACCAGATACATTGGTATATATGATGAAAAAAGGATTAAAAGTCAAAGAAGTACAAGTTGAAATGAAAGAAAGAGAATTTGGGACAAGTTATTTAACACCAATAAAATCAATGAAATATATGATAAACATGATATTTTCAATTGTATTTATAAGGTCAATAACAAGAAAGAATATATGAGGTGAGAAATATGTCAAATACATTAAGAATAATTTTAATATTAAGCTCATTTATAGCATTTTTATTATGTGTTATGAAAATAAAGCAATCTAAATTAAAAGTAGAAAATGCAGTAACATGGATGTTTGGAAGTATTTTATTAATATTAATGAGTATATTTTCAAATGCAGTAGGATGGATTTCAAATCTTTTAGGATTCGCATCACCAGTAAATTTTGTGTTTTTTATAATGATAGCATTTTTATTAATGCAAGTATTTATAGATAATTTACATATTACATTGTTAAATGAAAAGATTAAAGACTTAGATCATTATATAGCATTAAAAGAGCATGATAAAAAATAATATATGAAAGGTAGACTATTTATGCAAAAAATAAAGGAATTAGCTATAAAATACAAAGAAATAATTAGTTATTTAATATTTGGAGTATTAACAACAATAGTTTCACTAGGAACATATTATGGTAGTGTATATACATTTTTGAATCCAAATGATGGTTTTCAATTACAAATAGCAAATATAATTTCTTGGATTGCAGGAGTTATATTTGCATACATAACAAATAGAAAATTTGTATTTGAAAGCAGAGAAAAAAATAAAATAAAAGAAGCCAGTAAATTTGTAACTTCAAGAGTAGCAACATTATTAATGGATATGATAATAATGTTTATAGGAGTAACTACATTAAAATTTAATGACAA
>CAKPLX010000064.1 GCA_934167785.1 uncultured Bacilli bacterium | reverse complement strand
TGTTATATATTTCTATTTTTTCTTCATAACTCAATTTTGACATATAAAAACCTCGTTTCTATTTTGTCCAAGAAACGGGGTTCATATCATTCTTAATAATCTTTTTTAATTTGCTTCAACAATTAATTTAATTGCAGTTCTTTCTTCACCATCAATTTGAATATCGGTAAATGCTGGGATGCATATTAAATTTTTTCCAGAAGGGGCTACAAAACCTCTGGCGATAGCAATTGCTTTGATTGCTTGATTTAATGCTCCAGCACCAATTGCTTGAATTTCTACACTCCCGTGTTCTCTAAAGGCGTTGGCTAGTGCTCCAGCGACAGAGTTTGGGTTTGATTTTGTGCTGACTTTTAAAGTTTCCATATTTTATCATTCATTCCTTTCTATAATACTTACAGTAAATCTTATGAAGTATTAAAAAAAAAAGACCAAAAAATAATTTTAATTATTTGGTCGATGAGTTATCATTTCAGTGTCCATTGTTATTTTTTGAAATTGATATCCATTATTTATTCCATAGTCGATGATACTTTCTAGTGCATTTAATGTTCCGTAATTATTTTCAAAATCGTGCATTAGGACAACATTTTCCTTGGTTTTAGATAAATTGTTAATTACATTTTGATAGATTTTATTTGAATCTCTAACTCCAGCTCCGTCTTGGCAATCAACATTCCAGTCGAAATAATGAAATCCTTTAGTAGTAACTTCATTTGATAATTGGGTCATGATTCCTAGATGATATTTTTTACTGATAGTATTACTGCTTCCTCCTGGAAAACGAATGATGTTGCTATATTTTCCTGTAATTTTGTATACCTTATCTCTAATTTGATTTAAATCATTAAAGTATGCTTCAGAGGATTGATATATTGTTTGGTAACTATGAGTATAACTGTGTAGAGCTACAGTGTGTCCATCTTGATCTTCTTGCTTGATTAAGTAATTTAGGTTATCTTCGTGATTAATTACGAAAAATGTTGCTTTTATATTTTTTTTCTTTAAAATTTCTAATATTTTTGGAGTGATACTGTTGCTTGGTCCATCGTCGAATGTTAGGTAAATTATTCCTGGAGTAGTTTGTGTTTTTTTTGTTATGTTTACTTTTCTTTCTACTGTTGTAGTGTTATTACTACTGTCTGTTGCTGTATATCTGATTGTGTAAGTTCCTATTTTTGTGCTATCGACTTTTCCACTTACTTCTACTGTAACGTCTTTGTCACAGTTATCTTTTATTTCATATCCTTCTTCTTTATATGGAGTATTTTGTGATAAGTAAATTTCTTTAGCCCCTTTTAAGAAGATTTGTGGTTTTTCTTTATCCTGAAAGTAAATTTTTCTTTTTGTTACTGTTTTATTATGGGAAGAGTCCTCTACTTGGTAAGTGATTGTGTTGCCTTCTTCTTTTATTAAAACTTTTTTGGTTAGGTTTCCATCATATTTATCTGTTGCAGTAAAACCAGGTTCTATGTACTTTTCATTTGGGCAGAGGTAGATGATTTGATTTCCTTTAAGGTTAATTTGTGGTTTTTCTTTATCTACTATTGTTATTAGGACTAACTTTTTTGTGGAAAAAAAAGCATTTTTCACTTGATAAGTTACAAAATATTTTCCTACTTTTTGTTTTTTTAATGGATTAATGATTTTTACTTTAGAATCAATTCTTTTATTTAGTGCATATGCTTGATATTTTGGGAGAATAACTTTTTCGTTGTAAGAAAAAGTTAAATTTGTATTTTCTACTTTAATTTTTGGAGTTAGTAAATAGCAAAAAGAAAAAGTTATTGTCATTGAAATGAGTAAAATAATTACTGCTATAGAATATATATTTTTTTTGCTTTTCTTTTTTATTTGTTTCATTTTATCACAACCTACATCTTTTTTCATTATATCATTAATCTTAAAAAATGAAAATATTACTATTCTTACTTTACACTGAATTGATAAGAATTATTCTTTTTTTTATGAAAAAATAATTGTTTTTTTAAATAATACATGTTATACTTGAGATGTAAAATATGATAGGGAAGGATGAATGTGATGAGGTTAAAAAATAAACAAATATTTTTGGTATTTATAATGATATTTTGTTTTTTTTATCGTAATAGTGTGGTGAGTGCTGTTACAGTAGAAGAACCTGGGGAATGTTATCATTTTAATCGATCAACTGGTGCTTATAGTGATTCTGGTGATGGCCGAGATTGTTTGAAAAAAATAGGGAATGATTGGGCTTATTGTGTTCAATGGCAAAATTATTTTGGAACTAAGAATAGTTATCAAGTAGTTTCTAGTTGGGATAAGAATTCTAAAAAGGCAATTATTGCTGGGACAATTATTGATATTATTGATAAGAAGTACAATAATAATATTACGACTAAAGCTTATGCTTTGACTGGTGCTACTTTGAATACTTACTTTGCAAAAGCATTATCGTCAAATAAGTCTTATAATTATTATTCTGCTAATTCTTCTGTAAAGAAGATTTATGATCGAGCGGTAGCAGAGTATAAAAATGTTAATTTGAGTAAAAGTATTAGTGCTCCATCGTTAAAAGTAGGAGATACCGTAATGAGTTATTCATCAGGAACTACTTTCATTTCAGACAAGGTTACTTTATCTGGCTTGAAAGCCACTGTTGGTGGAAGTAGTGATAATGTCACTTATAAGATATCTGTTGCAACTAGTGCTAAAAATGGGGCGGTTACAATTTGTAAGTATGCAAACGGAACAGGATGTTCTGCAAATGTTTCTATTGTAGGAAAAAGTGATGATTATTCTTTTTATGTTAAAGCAGATAATGTTTCTTCGGGAGATAGTGTTACTGTAAATGTAAGTGGTAGTAATTCAAGTGAGTATGTTAGTTCGATTCTTTATCGTTCTACGGAAAAGGCTAAACAGGATTTAATTAAAAAGATTACTATTAAGGTTCCTAGAAAGGTGAAAAAAAGTTTACAATTAGCTATTCCTGATTTGACTAAACATAAGATTGCAGCGTATAAAATTGATGAAAATGGGGATTTTCTTGAAGGGACGTCCTTATCTATTTATAAAGATGATACGAGTGCTGGCAATTTACTTGCTTCTAATAATGGAAGTAGTTCTGTTAGTTATACGAGTCCAAATGTTGCTGTAGATGATGATGATTTTTTCAAACATAATTATTTTCTAGTAGAATCTAAAACTGTAGATGGCTATGTGTTGGATAGTAGTTCTAAAAGCAAGCAAATTTATGCTTATGATCCTAAAGTAGATATGAATGCTAATGTTGAAAAATGTTATTCTCATAAAGAAGGAGAAGCTATTGATGCCGATATGGAGCGTTGTAATTTTTCTTCTTATGAGTACCGTTGCTTGTCTTCTAAAGGTGGAGACCCTATTGCTTTGTCTAAAAAAGGGAATTGTGATTTTAATACATCTTCTTCTGAGACAGGAAATACTTCAGGATCAACTTCTACTACTGAAGGTAGTGAGAGTTCTACAGATGGGACTAATCAAGGTGGGGAATCAAGTGCTGGAGATGGTAGTACTACTACTCCTGATGTTCCTACAGAGACATATAGTAAAATTTGTTATAATATTAATAAAAAACAAAAAGTTGATGATGAAACCTTCTGTAGTGATAAGGATAGTTATGTAAAGGTTTCTAAATCAAAAGGAAATATTGTTGTCTTACAGGTTAATTCTAAAAACAAAGTATCAATTAGTAAAAGAGCTGCAACTGGAGATGAAGAAGTAGAAGGTGCTAGTTTAAAGATTTGTGATGCTACTAGTTATCAAACCAAAAAGGAAGAATGTGATGCTGCGAAGACGATAGATGATATTGAAATGTCTTGGGTTTCTGGAAGTGATCCTGTTCAATTTTCTGGATTAAAATCAGGAGAATATTATATTATTGAAAATACTCCACCAAGAGGATATGTTGTCGCAACGGTTGCTACTTCATTTAGTATTAATGATAGTGGTGAGGTTAAGTCTGGAAATAAAACAGTACAGGATAATTTAATTGTTGTAAAAAATAAATTGAATTCCTTAAGTGTTAGTAAGCAAGAAATTGCCAGTAGTAAAGAGTTACCTGGGGCGGTAATTAGTATATGTAGTACTTATAAAGATGAAGATGGAAATATTAAACCATTGACCAATCAGTATACCAATGAATGTATTCCTGTTATTTTGGCAGATGGAAAGGAAGCTACTTGGACTTCAACAGATCAACCTAAAATAATATCTGGACTACCAGCTGGAACTTATTATTTAGTTGAGAAAACTGCTCCTAAGGGGTATTCAACAGCGGAGTCTATCATTTTTTCAATGAGTAGCGATGGAAGTTTGACTGATAAAGATGGGAAAAGTTTAGCTGATAATAAGTTAACAATGTATGATAAGAAAATTCCTGATGTAAAAACAGGAATGGATGGAATTTATAAGGTATTTGGGATTCTTTTTGGTGTTATTATTTTGGGAGGAGGAACTTATTATTTTGTTCAAAGAAAAAATACTGTTTCTGTTCCTTGTAAAATAAGAAAAAGAAGGATTTATAAAAAAGATAAGTAAGTTTTGATTATTAGTACTTACTTATTTTTTTTTAAATTTTGTTAATTCTCTTGAAAAAAAGTAGGGATGACGGTATACTTAGAATATAATACCGGTTGGTATTAAAAAATAAAAGGAGGAAAAATGAAAAGTTTAATTGGAAAAGAATGGCGTGATGCTAGAGATGGTAGTGTTATTGAAGTTAAAAATCCCGCTACTAATGAATTGATTGATACTGTGCCTAGTTTATCTGCTGAAGAAGTAAATGAAGCAGTGGACTATGCTTATGATGCTCAAAAGGAATGGGCTAAATTATCTATTCATGAACGATGCGATATTTTATCAAAATTTGTTCGTTTAGTCGAAAGAGATAAAGATAGTTTAGCAAAAACTTTATCTGATGAGACTGGTAAACCAATTCGAGAGGCCTATAATGAAATTGCCAATATTTCTATTGGAGTTCCGGCGTATGTAGAAAAGGTTAAACATGATTATGGAAATATTATTCCAAGAGGAACAGAGAAAGGTCAAGAAAATACAATTCAGTATACAATTCAACAACCTTTAGGAGTAATGGTTGCCATTATTCCGTTTAATTTCCCAAGTGATATCTTTATTAATAAGATTCCACCTGCATTGTTAATGGGAAATGCAGCAATTTTAAAACCTGCTAGTGTAAATCCTTTGACATTGACAAAATATGTTGAATTATTAGTTGAAGCTGGTGTTCCAGCAGGAGTTATTTCTGTTGTGCATGGTTCAGGAAAGGTAGTAGGAGAAGCATTAACTTCTAATAAAAAAGTTGCTATTGTTAGCTTGACTGGTTCAACGGCAGCTGGAATAGATGCAGCAGAGAGATGTGCATCTCATTTGGCACATTCATCTTTAGAGTTGGGTGGTAATGATGCATTTATCTTATGTGAAGATGGAGATATTGATTTAGCTGTTGAAGAAACTGTTTGGGGAAGATTATATAATACTGGACAAGTATGTTGTGCTAGTAAAAGATTTTTGGTCCAAAATTCTGTAAAACAACAATATATTGATAAAATGATTGAAAAAATTAAAACACTTAAAGTTGGTTATCCTAGTGAAATGGATACTGATATTGGTTGCTTGATTAGCGAAGAAGCTGCGATAGAAGTCGAAAGTCAAGTTAATAAAACAGTTGAACAAGGTGCTAAAGTAGTTTATGGTGGAAGAAGAAATGGTGCTTTCTATGAACCTACTATTATTGATGATGTTACTAAAGATATGGATGTTGCTAAAGATATGGAAATATTTGGACCTGTTATTTCTGTAATTGGTTTTGATACAATAGAGGAAGCGGTAGCAATTGCTAATCAATCTATTTATGGTTTGTCGGGTTCAATTATTACTAAGGATATGAATAAGGCTATTAAAGTAAGTGAAATGATGGAATGCGGTGGTTTTGTTATTAACGGAGCAAGTTTCTTTAGAAGCTTTGAACAACCATTCGGTGGATGGAAATATTCAGGAATTGGTAATGAAGGAATTATGACTACATTAAGAGAAATGTCTAGGACAAAGACAGTTATCTTAAAGAATATTACTAAGTAAAATGAAAAATGTTAACAATTTAGCGTTAACATTTTTTTATTTTTTTTGTTTAGTTTTGCTTTTTCTAATTTAAAAGTTAAATTTAGATGCCAATGTAATTTATTTTCTATTGACCATTCTTTCCTAATTGCATTACTGAATTCTATTATATTACATGATA
>CAKPLX010000063.1 GCA_934167785.1 uncultured Bacilli bacterium | reverse complement strand
TTGATAATGACACAAACCGTCATTATGCTCCTCACTATTTTTTCCAAACAAATTCATTGATTCCATATATCAAACCTCCTCATAATTACTTAGTAAACTCTCAATAGTCACACCTTTGGGCAACTTACAACCATAGAATATATAACTCATATTGCGTGCATTGCTGGTGTCAAATTTATTCTCTAACGAGAACCCTTTAGGTATTCATGAAGCTTAGAGATATCGAACTGTTCACCTAATGAAAACCCTTCCGGCAGTTTGCAGTTTGAAAACACACCTTCCATAGAGGTAACTTTAGAAGTGTCAAATTTATCTCCTAAAGTAAATCCTTCTGGTAACTCACATCCCTCAAACACTCCTCTTGTGTTAATATATCCTTCTGGTAAACTTACTGATAAGTCATTACCCTTATAATGTAGTGTATCGTTCTTAGTATGTTCAATTTCAAACTCATTAGGATCATACCAGAAGTCTCCAAGTTCTCCTTGATAATGGATTAGATTATCCTTAGGTGCTGCGCTATCATTTTCAAATAAATTCATTGATTCCATATGCTAAACCTCCTCGCAACTATTTAGTAAACTCTCGATAGTTTCACCTTCTGGCAATTTACAGTGATCAAACATGTTGGCTAAATTTGTTACATGCTCTGTAACAAATTTAGATCCTGTGACAAAGCCAAAAGGCAACTTGCAATAGCGAAACATACTTTCCATATTCAAAACCTTTGAAGTATCAAATTTATCTTCCAGCGTGAATTTTTCTGGTAGATTACACCAAGAAAACATTTCATGCATATCAAGAACGCTACATGTATTAAACTTTTTTCCCAACCAGAAGTTTTTCCCCATTACACAATAATAGAACATTTTTGACATACGCAATACATTAGAAGTATCAAATAAATCTCCCAATGTAAAACTATCTGCCATTTCACAATAGGCAAACATACATGACATAGAAACAACATGTATTGTGTTAAAATTACTTCCGAGAGAGAACCCTTCTGGTAATATACTATGTTCAAACATACTATCTAAACATACAGCGCTTGCCAATGAAAAATTATCACCCAAGGAAAAATTATCTGGTAGCTCACAATTCTGGAACATCCCAGTCATATTTATGACACGCTCTGTAACAAAATAATCTCCTAGCTGTAAGTCTTGTATCATTTTACAATTAGAAAACATAAAAGACATGTCTACAACATTGTGAGTCTTGAATTTATGACCCAATATAAATCCTGCAGGTAATTTACATCCCGAAAACATACCACTCATATTAATAACATTAGAAGTGTCAAAGCCAGTTCCTAGAGAGAATCCAGCAGGAAACTCACATTTGGAAAACATATGAGACATATCCTTCACCTTAGAAGTACCAAACTTATCCCCTAATGAGAAATTAGACGGTATCTTACATTTACTAAACATAAAAGACATATTTTTTACATTAGAGGTATTAAATCTAGCTCCTAATGAAAAGCCTTCATGAATCTTACAGCTACAGAACATATAAGACATATCAACAACTTCTGATGTATCAAAGTCAATCAACTTAAATCCTTCTGGTAGCTCACTTCTAAAAAACATATATCGCGTACTTACACAACCTTGCGGTAACCGAACCTCTTTTCTTGCTCCTATATAATGCAGACACTCTCTTCCAAAATGCTCAAGCTTAAACTCATTAGGATCATACCAGAAGTCTCCGAGTTCTCCTTGATAGTGAATTAGACCATTATACATTTGAACTAAGCCACCTTTAGTTCCAAGCTTTGCACTCACTGTTCTACACGAAAACCCTTCCTTTCCAAACATGTTCATTTCTTCCATCTTAGTAACCTCCTTGACAATTATTTTCATATTCGCTATACTTTGGTCATACCCATTTTGAGAATATCTCAAATTAAGCCATCTGAACCCCTTTTTAGTTACAGATGGCTTTTTTTCTTGCGCTACGAAACAACAATATTTAAGATAGAAAAGGCAGCGAGTTTTACCTCACTGCCATGATAGACAATTTTATTCACCTATCTATAATAAACAACTTTCCTATTTTTATTAAAGTAGGAAAGAGGGTACATGACCCCCTCCCAATGAAAAGTTGGTTGTTTACATTGTAAGGGGCACTTATTGATGCGCCCCCAACAAAAGAGAAAAGAGTGCATGATGATTTCCCATCACACTCACAAGGACATCAGGACTCCGCCTGATTACATTAATCGGGACTAAATCCCGCCAGCACTGAAGCAATGCTCCAGTTAATCGGGACTGAATCCCGCCAGTACTGAAGCAACGCTCCAGTTAATCATACGCGCCCAGTAGTTACCCACACAGTAATCAAAGGCGCAGCAGACTCAACCTTATAAGTCTGCTCCACAAAAGAATACCCTTTAGGTATTCTCCAAAAAAGCAGATAAGCTTTTACACTTATCTGCCCTTACTTAGAGGAATTTTGTAACCATGAAAAGAAAGACTTTCACATTACAAAAAAGTGATAAGTCGATACGCATGCTCACAACCGACAATGGCTATCTGTATACATTTCTGGTGCTCATTGCCAATCTACTGCGTACCTATCATACTCATCACTGGTTCTTAGCAATGGCTGTCTGTGATACATTTCCGGTGCTCATTGCTAATTTGCTGCATTATGCAACAGAAGCTAAAATCTAGGATGGAAGGATCATCCCAAGAATGGAAAATTAAGACAATCACAAATTCTCTTTGTTATTATCTTATAATTTATTATAAGTATGAATAACTCATAAACAGGTTTTCAAATTGCTAATATTTAGCCTTTTGAGTGTAAAGCTTTCGCTATTATTTCCTCATAACTCAATCCAGCTCGTCTGTATACATTTACGTATGAAGAACTCTTTCCTAATCTGGTACTCAGATCGCTGTCGCTGCAAAATACATAATCAATGCCTGCCACTGTAACTGCCTTAAAAGACATTGTAACTTTCTCTATAATGTCTTTATAATTAAGACCGTGTTTTAAGTAATAGTATATAGTACTTGGAGCCTTGTCTAGCTTCTGTGCTAATTCTTTTACAGAATCAAATTGCCACAGTTTACCATTTACTGAAACACTGTGTTTATACTTAGTCTTGTTCTTTTTACACTGATAATAGTAATAATCTTTTTCGTCATAATCAGAGTATCGTATACCGCTAGGGGAGCGATAATCAACCCATCGCTCATACATCTTATTCGAAACCTCTGCGTATTCTATTTCATATGATCTCTGCGGATACTTATCCTTGTATAATTCGATTATACGAATAAACTGTTTATCCGGCCAAATAATGCACTGATTTATGCAACAAGGTTCTCCTATCATCACAAATTTTCCCTGCTTAAAATATTCCTTATTTTGCAGTAAGTTGTACCACTTGCTGTCAGAAAATACATAATCTTCTAGATTAAAAGTCTCAGCTTCACTATCACTTAAAATCTGTACACAGTAATCATCAATAAACTGGATGTTACTAACATGTACATTAAAATGTTCACAAGATCTATCACTTCTGAATACTTTAGAAGTGCATCTTTGCAAATGCTCATAACTAGGAGGTAACTTAGCACTATTCAAATCCCGACTGTAATAACCACCACCAAGATCAAAAACCATATCTGTTGCATTGACATATTCGTCCAAACTTAACTCTTCTGGAACATATTTCATTAACAGTTGACATCTACTATCATAACGTTGCATAGGAAATGTAGGCCAGATATTACACAAATCGTCCTCAGAATAAACACTCTCCCATAAGTCATATTCTGTCCCATTAAAGATCACACAACTTAGAGGTTTTAGTGGCAAAAAAGTGCTTCTCCCATCGAAGGTAACTAACATAGGAAAAAGCTCTTCTATCCTTAAGTCGTATGTACCCAGAATCTTATCCACATCGGATGGAATGATACGTTTAATACCATGCTCATATTCTCGTAAAACATTACAGCTAACGTTGAGATCGCATGCCATCTGAAACCTAGAGATACCTAGTTCTTTTGTACGGTATAAAAATAGTGTATTAAATAAATTATCAAGTTTTGAATACCATCTAAAATATCCTTCTTTATCAAATTCATCATCTGTTTCTTTTTCACTAAATGTGATATTACACTTGCTCATTATCTGCTTTATTATTGCCATAGGGACTTGACGTTCTCCAGACAAATAACGTCCCATTGCTCTTCTAGAACATTTCATCCTGGCAGCGAACTGCACTACAGACATATTCAAACTATCAAAGAAAATTCTAAGAATTTGATTGTAATCCTTTTCTAATAAAAGTCTCTCTACTTGCTCATTATCTATCTGCTTATAATACATAAATAAACCACCTTAATTTATTTTATAATAATTATAGAGCTGATATCTGATAAAATACAAGTGCGCCGGAAAAATAATTTTTTCATGACATTTCTCATGAGAACTTAGAAACTTCATCAAGAGCTTTCAAAACACCAGAATACGCTCCGCCAGAATAAGCATCCATAGCTTGTATAGTTGCGGAGCGTAAAATTGCTGATGCTCTTCTTTTGTTTCTTGTACACGGCTTAGAGCAGTATTTCTGCTTTCTACACTTTTCACAGATGCCGTTTGTAAGCCATTGTTCATTATCGTTACTCATAACAATAAACCCTCCCAATTATTTATACATGCTGCTTTTTGCAATATATGTCATTTAGTTACTTCTGTTATAACTTGTACCCAAAACAATGTCATATTCCTGATATGCTTCTTGTAGCATCAGTTCTCTTATTAGCGTTATTGGAACTGATAACACCTCGAATTATCTCCTCATAAGATAAACCCTTTCTTAGACGATAATCAACATAACTCGAGCACCTTCCTAGCTTTTTGCTCAAATCAGCATTACTTCGCCACACATATGTGACATCATTTACTTTGCAACTATTATTTAATCCAAGCGATCTCTCAATTATTGCTTGATAGGACAGACCCTTTCTTTTTAATTTATTAATGTAATTGCGACTCCGATGAAGCTTTTTGATTAAATCAGTATCAGACTTCCATTCAAAAAGTTCACCATTACAAATAAGGCACTTTGTGCTTGTACCTTTCCTTATAATTTCCTCATAAGATAAGCCAAATCCTTTTAATCTTGAAACGTAACTAGTGCATCTATTTAACTGTCTACTAAGATCAGAGTCACTTTTCCACTGATAAACTGCACCTTCTACTTCACATTTCTTCTCAATTGTTTTCATTACTATCTGCTCGTAAGATAATCCTTTTCTTTTCTCTGAATAAACATAACTACGACATTTTCCTAGTTGTTTGCTTAAATCAGAGTCGCTTTTCCAAGTGTAAACTTTTCCAAGTATTATGCAACTATTTACATTCTTCATGAGCGATGACTCCTTTTACAATTTCATTGTTAAATAAAAGAGGAAGACTATTCATCTTCCTCTCTCAAATGTGCTACGTTTTAATTACCTTCGTAATTATCACGTACCTTATCATATAACTTCTCAAGTGCATTGCCCTCTATAACAACCATAAAGGAAGTTATAATTGAAAGTAACTGATCTTTTGAAAGTTTCTCGTAGTTTGACTGTAACCAAAAATACTCATCCGGCTTCTTTCCAAGAATTTTTAAGAAATCATTGAGTAGTGTTTTGTTTTCGGATGCAGTAGCTTGTGCATTTGAAACAATATTTAGACGTTTTTCTCGTAAGTAAGCAATCTTAGCTTCTGTGTCCTCAATTTGTGCAAAAGTACTGTCTCCTGTAAGAACACACATCTTAAACATGTCATATATAGTAGTAGCACTGGAAATGATAAACTTATCTCCTAAAGAAAACCCTCCTGGTAACTCACAAGACCTGAACATACCACTCATATCAGTTACCTTAGAAGTATCAAACTTATCTCCTAAGATGAAACCATCAGGTAGTTTGCAACCCTCAAACATACAAGACATTAATTCTACTTTCCCTGTATCAAATTTGTCTCCCAAAATGAAACCAGATGGCATTTCACAATCCCTAAACATCCAAGACATAGTAGTTACATTTGAAGTGTCAAACTTTTCACCAAAAGAAAAACCCTCTGACATTTTACACTTATAAAACATCCAAGACATATCAGTAACATTAGAAGTAGTAAATTTATCTCCTAGAGAAAATCTGACTGACATTTTACAATCCCTAAACATAGATTCCGTGCTAACTACGTTAGAAGTGTCAAATTTTCCCCCAAGAGAAAACCCCGCAGGCATTTTACATTTCTCAAACATATAAGCCATATCAGTCACATTTGAAGTATCAAATTTATCTCCCAGAGAAAATTTTTCCGGGAACGTACACTCAGAAAACATATAAGCCATATCTTTTACATTAGATGTATCAAATTTGCCACCTAATGCAAAACCTTCTGACAATTTAGCACCAGCAAACATATAACACATATCTTCTACATTAATGGTGTCAAACTGGTCTCCTAAAGAGAAACCTGTAGGTAACTTACAATCTTTAAACATACCATACATA
>CAKPLX010000062.1 GCA_934167785.1 uncultured Bacilli bacterium | reverse complement strand
ATTATTGAAGATGGTTGGAATAAAATGCCAGTTGATGAAAAAAACTTCATTTTAAAATATAGAAAAAATGCTGATATTGAAATTAAAAAAGTTATTGATTGTCATAATAAAAACTTAGGTTGTTCTGTTTATGAATGCCCCGAATGTGGTAATAATTTATATAGAATATCGACTAAAAGAAATAATATTGAAACAGTGTTTTATTATTGTAGCACTTATGTAAAAACAAAAAAATGTAATAAGCATTATATTTTGGAAAAAGAGTTGGACAATATAGTATTAGAATCTTTAAATAAACATATTGAATTGGTATGTGAAATTGATACTAAAATAGATGATGTTGTTTCAACTTCTAAAGTAGAATACAATAGTGAATTAAAAAAGATTAGATTAAATGAAATAAACAAAGAATTAGAAATAAATAAACTAAATATAGAAAAAGAAAACTTAAGCAAAAATAAAATAAACTCATACAATTTAGAATGGATAAATCAATTTAAAAAAATAGGAAAACTGCAAGAAATTGACAGAAACATTGTTGATAGTTTTATTAAAAATATTTTTGTAAATGATGATAAAAGTGTAGATATTATTTTTAGGTATAAAGATGAATATAAAAACGCAATAGGGTATCTGAAAAGTCAAAATAATGTGTTATAATATATAAGGAAAAGAGAGTTATACCTTTAAATAATTTTATTAAAAAATATTATATAGAAAGAAGTGATTTTAATGAATAATTCTGGTAAAGAAAATGTTCTTAATAAAAGTGTAATCAACTGGGAAATAACAACTTATGGAAAACTTCCTCTAAAGTTTTATAAATAAAGGACTTGAATTAGTTTTCTTTTTACATTTTATAAGCAAAAAATGATAAAAATTTAAATAAAATAGAGGTAATTACGACTTAAGGAAAACTTTTAAATAAAAATCACAGAAAAGGAACGAAAAATATGGAAGAAAAAAAATACCTATATCATTATACAAGTATAGATACACTTTTATTGATATTGAAGAACAAAACAATTTGTTTTAATAGTTTAGTTAATGTTGATGATTTAGAAGAATGCGAAACTGGTGATATAAAAAAATTAGGACGTTTTTGTTATGCTAGTTGTTGGACAGATAGTGATGAAGAATTAATTGCTTTATGGAGTATGTATACACCTAATATGCAAGGAGTTAGAATAAAATTGGAACAATTTCCATTTGTAAAATATAATTATAAAAAAGGTGATTATTATTTTAAAGAAGATAGTACATCTTTTATAAATTATAAAGAATTAACCGAGGATGACAAAGCATCAATTGTTCCTAATTGTCCTACACTTACAAAAGTAATATACACTGATGATGAAAGTTTGTTATTTCCAATAAGTAAAAATATAGAAAAGAAAACTATATATACTAATGGGAAAATTACAAATACAGAAAACATAAGTTATAAAATAGATAAAATTGGAAAATATAAAAGAAAAAATTGGAAATTCCAAAATGAAATTAGATATTTAATTTCTATGGCTCCTTGGTCAGTAAGAGAGTTAGAATTGTGTTCGAAACAAAAAGATTTTGTTAAAGCTCAAAGGGAATTACTTAATCGATTAGAAGATAAAAATATCAAAGCACCTTATGATAGATACTTTTTGAAATTAGATGAAAATAAACTAGAAAATATCGAGATATTATTGGGACCAAAAGTTACAGAAGCACAAAAAGAAATGGTAAATTTAATAGTAAAAGAATATTGTCCAACTGCTAAAATTTCTCAAAGCACTTTAAAAATCAGATAATTAATGATATATTTTGTAGAAGGTGTTAAATATGAATATTTTTAAAACATTAGGAAATGAAATAAGTTATAAAGATATTATTCAATTAGATAGTGCTTTTTCGGTAACACATATAAATTATGGCAAATCACCTATATTTAATAAAATGAGTAGTAAAGATTTTGCAAACAAGTCAAGAAAAAATAGCATTTTTTGCAAAGGCAAAATTGAAAATGTTAGTGAATATTTATATTCTTTTACTGGAACACAACAAAATATTAATAAGGATGATAGAATTTTACTATGGGAGAATTATTGGATAGAATATATCAATGCATTTAACAATCTAACAAAATCATTACCAAACTCAGTGGTTACAGCATATGTAGCTAGGCACGCAGTTGAAATTGGTATGAAGTATTTATTATTGAAAAGAACTAATCAAATAAAAAAAGAACATGATTTAGGAATTTTATCTAATTTATTATTTGCTGAATATAACGTTAAAGATGACTATATGAAATATGTAAATGAATTTTGTGAAATATTTTGTAAATATATTGAAGGAGGAAATTCAGAGTATTTTAGATATCCAGATTATAAGAAAAACGCTATTTTTGCAGGTAATAATTTGGATATAAAATGGATTTTATATAATTTATCACTAATTATATTAAAGTTAATACATTTTGCCAATTTAGAAGAAAAATTTAATTAAAGATAAGGAGCTGATTAGTAATGCAAAGATTTAAAGTTGCAGGATATATTAGATTATCTAAAGAAGATAAAATAAAAGATGAATCAAATAGTGTTACTAATCAAAAATTAATAATTACTTCATATATTGAAAAGAATGAAGATTTACAATTTTTTGATTTTTATATAGATGATGGATATTCAGGTACAACATTTGATAGACCTGAATATAAAAGAATGTTTAAAGATATAGTAGATGGACAAGTAAATACAATAATAGTGAAAGATTTATCAAGATTTGGAAGAAACCACATACAATCAGATGATTATATAGAAAACATCCTTCCTGGATATAATGTTAGATTTATTTCAATCATTGATGAAATAGATAGTTTTAAAAATCCAAAGTCAGTAAGTAGTATTGCTGTTCCATTAAAGAATTTAATGAATGATCAATATGCTAGAGACATTTCAGAAAAAGTTAGGTCAACTTTAAAAATAAAACAATTAAACGGAGAGTTTATTGGTGTAACAGCAACTTATGGATATTTGAAAGATCCAAAAGATAAACATAAATTTATTATAGATAAAGAAGCATCTTATATCATAAAGAAAATATTCAATATGATACTTTTAGGTAAGAGTAGAAAAGAAATTGCAGAGCATTTAAATAATAAAAATGTTTTAACTCCAAGTTTATATAAAATAAGTAAGGAAAATCCAAATAATGAAGAATTAATACATTCTAAAAAATGGAATGCTGAAATAGTAAATAGAATATTAAAAAATGAAACATATACAGGAACATTGATTCAAAATGTTAAAACAAAACCGAATTATAGAACTGATAAATTAATTGATGTAAATAAAGATGAATGGATAATAACGGAAAATCATCATGAACCAATAATAAGTAAAGATAAATTTGATGAAGCACAAAATATTTTGGATAAGCAAAAAGGTTCTAGAAATAGCGAAGATATTTTATTATCTTATTTACAGTGCGCTGATTGTGGAAGTTTATTATATTTGAAGAAAGGTAAAAACAAAAAGTACTATTATTGCAAGAATTATATAAAAAATACAGAGTGTACAAGCCATTCTGTAGAACAAGAAAAACTATATGATGAAGTGATACAAATAATCAATGATAATAAAGGTTTAAATATAACTAGTAAAGAATTAAATGATAGTCTATTATATGGACTTATCGATGTTATATATATCAATGAAGATAAAAGTGTTAAAATAATATTTAAGTAAGATTTATTAAGAAGGGAATCGTGATATAATGGTAATTAATTATTCGGATCAAGAAGTTATAAAGAATAAAAAATCTATATTTATAGCAGGACCAACTCCAAGAGATGGGAATGTAAAATCTTGGAGAACTACTGCTTGTGAAAAATTAAATGAGTTAGGTTTTGATGGAGTAGTATATGTTCCAGAATATTCAACATGGAAACCTAAAACGGATTATGTTGATCAAGCAATGTGGGAAAGAGAAGCATTAACGGAAGCTACAGTTATTTTGTTTTGGATTCCTAGAAGTTTACCTGATATGCCTGCTTTTACTACAAATGTAGAATTTGGATATTGGTTACATTCAGGCAAAGTAATATATGGTCGACCAGATGATGCTACAAAAATAAAGTATCTTGATTGGTTATATAAAGAAGACTATAATAAAACTCCAATAAATGATTTAGATGAATTATTAAAAGAATCAATAATATTAGCAAATAATTTATATGATGAAAAAGATTCTGAAATATTACCATTAAACAAGAGAAAGATTTTAGAAAGGAAGTGATTTATATGGCAAAAGAACAAGAGAAAAAGGTGTTTCACAAAACTCCGATTAACTGGTAAAGAACGACTTATATAAACATTCGTTTAAGCCCTTACTTTATAAGATTTTTAATTAAATTCCTTTTTACATTTTTCCAAAAAAATCAATAAAAATTATAAGGAAAATCAGGTGCGAACGACATAAAGAAACAATTGAAGTAAGATATGAACATGAAAATATTTGGCTTACTCAAAAAATGTTATCAACTCTCTATAATGTAGAAATAAATACAATAAATTATCATATTAAAAAAATATATAATGATAATGAATTAAAAGAAGAATCAACTATTCGAAAATTTAGAATAGTTCAAAAGAAAGAAAAATAACAAATGGACAATAAAAACCGGCAAATAACTAATCATGATTTTTTAATATATAGGGATTCAAACAATGATATTAAGGTTAGTGTAATGTTAATAAATAATGATATTTGGTTTACATAAAACTTAATTGCAAAATTATTTGAGATGGAAAAGAATATAATAACAAAACATATTAATAATAGATTTAGTAGTAGTGAACTTGAGGAAAATAACACTGTCGGAAAAATCGACCTTGTTAATTTTAAAAATATATAATTTTGATATAATCTTTGAAAAGACAAAGAATAAATTTTAAAATATTTGAAGGGAAAAAATGATTAAACGAGAATTTGCTGAAAAATGGATATACAAATTAAAAAAATACTGGCTTGAGAAAAATATAGATGGTGCGTGTAGTTTATTTACTAACACAAAATTTTATCAAGAAACGCCTTTTATAAAACCGTTTTTGATTATCGAAGAAATAAAAGAAGAATGGTATCATGTTAAAAATGAAGAAATACATAATATAGAAATAAATGTATTAGCAATAGATGGAAATACTGTGATAGCTAATTGGTATCTAGAACAAAATAACGATGTTTATGATGGGATTTATCAGATAATGTTTAATGATAAAAATGAATGTATATATTTTAAAAGTTGGGAAATGCTTAAGCAAGAAGTTGAAAATAATGGATAATAAAAATATAAATAAAACCAATATAAATTGGGATATACTAACTCATGAAAAACTAAGATTTTAGATATAGGAGATGATAAAAGTGACAAAAGATTTAATTGTAAGAAGCAGCAGTGCAGAATTCTTAATATTTGAAAGGCAAACCCACGATAAGGGAATTCAAGTTAGATTTGAAGATGGTGATTTATGGTTAACTCAGAAGGCTATTGGAGAACTATTTAACGTGGATAGAACAGTAGTTACCAAGCATATTAAAAATATATATTCTGAGCTTGAATTAAATGAAAATTCAACTAGTGCAAATTATGCACTAGTTCAAAAAGAAGGTAATAGAGAAATTACTAGAAATGTGTTATATTATAACTTAGATATGGTTATTTCAGTAGGTTATAGAACAAATTCAGATAAAGCTATACAATTTAGAAGGTGGGCAACTTATATATTAAAAGAGTTTTCAAAGAAAGGTTATATAATAGATAAAAAGAGAATGGCAAATGGTGCGTTCTTTGATGAAGATTATTACGATTCATTACTTGCCGAAATAAGAGAAATAAGATTATCAGAAAGAAGATTTTATCAAAAAGTTACTGATATTTATGCAACAAGTGTGGATTATGATAAAAAATCTCCTACAACAATTAAATTTTTTAAAAAAGTTCAAAATAAAATGCATTATGCGGTATCTAAACAAACGGCAGCGGAAATTATATATAGTAGAGCAAATTCAGAAAAAGAACATATGGGTCTTACTTCTTGGAGAAATTCACCAAAGGGAAAAATATTAGAGACGGATGTTGTTATAGCTAAAAATTATTTATCTAAAGAAGAATTGGAAAGTTTAGAACTAATAGTGTCAGCATTTTTAGATTTAGCAGAAAATAGGGCAAAAAGACATATTCCAATGACCATGGAAGATTGGTCTACAAGAATAGATAAGTTTTTACTTGCAGATGATTTAGATATATTAAAAGATGCTGGAAAAATATCACATGAAATAGCCTGCGATAAAGCCTTAACAGAATTCGAAAAGTATAGAATAAAGCAAGACAATTTGTATAAATCAGATTTTGATAATTTTTTAGATGAAGCAAAAGTGATAGAAAATGGAAGTGATAAATAATGGATATGTATCAAAAAAGAGAAATGAGAAAAAATAAAAAAATGAACGAAGATACAAAAAGTTTACCATCAACGAGTATCAACTGGTTGATTACGATT
>CAKPLX010000061.1 GCA_934167785.1 uncultured Bacilli bacterium | reverse complement strand
GTATATAGTTTATTTTTTGATTTAAAACGCTTAATTCTGGCATATATTGACCTCCTTTTAGAAATAGTAATTATTTTATATTATTATACCAAACAAAAGTTTTGAAATCAATATTATTTGAAAAATTTGTAAAAATAATCTATAATATTGTAAAAATATAAATTTTTATAAGTGATTTTTATAATCAAAATGGAGGATATATGGAAATAGATAATATATTAATTAGTGGGAGAAAAGAAAGTATTGATGTTTGTTGTAGTTTATTTGGATATACAGAACTATTGAACAAATTGCACATTTCAGCAAGATACAATATAAAACATCAACCATATGAATTTGAAAAAATTTGTAAAATTTTTAATATAGATATAAACAATACTACTATTCCAAGCCAAAAAACAATATTAATAGGTTTTTCTCAAAAATATTTTAATGAAAACATTATAGACAATTATAATATAGAACGAATTGTAACTAATAAAGATATTGCAAAAATAATAGGAGATAATATTTCAATAAAATATATAAAATGTGGTTGTATTTCTAGTATTATAGCTAAGGAATTTTTGAACAACAATATTATTCCTTCTAAACAAAGTGTTATATTATTGTACTATGGTATTATTTATCAAACTTCAAATTTAAAATCGAAAAACACAAAAGATTTGGATATAGACATGGTAAAGTATTTAAAAGAAGTTTATAAAGATATTTTAATAGAAGATAGTCATAATAGGATTTTTGAAATTAATAATTTTAGAGATGTATTATACAACAAATTAGACAATAATCTTATAAAGATTAATAATATGTTTGAGAATCTATATATAGGAGTTATATGTATTCAAACAATTAATTGTAAAGATATTATAGAAAAAAATATTGATTTGATTTGTGATAGCTTGGAAAGATATAAGAGAAAAAATGAATTAGATTTCTGTATTCTTCTAATGCAAGATTTAGAAAAAGGATATTCTTATATTATAAATCCTGTCAAAGAATATGAAAATTTAATTACCCGATTATTCCATTTCCAATTTAATAATTCTGTTTTAGAATATAATCGTGTTATATGTAATAGCGAGATTATATCTAGACTATATAAATTAAGCACTTTTAGAGATGATATAAATACTTTATGTGCAGAAAAAAATATGTTTTTTAGCAATGTTAGATGGTGGGTAAATTTATGTATAGCTTCTATGAAAAAAATAGATTTAAATCAGCTTGAATATGGAAAAAATCAGCCAATAAAAAGAAAAAAAGAAATTATAAAAAATGCTTGTAATAAAGATTTGTATTATTCAACGTTTACTTATTTAGTTGCAGGTATGGAAGATTTTTTTTCACAATTAATAAAACTAATATTAAAAAAAGATAATAGGCGTTTATTGGTAACAGTAAAAGATATTAATTTTAAAAGTAAATATGACATAGAAAACATAGTATTAGCAAATAATAAAGAAACTATAATTGATCTTATTATAGAAGACAGAATTATTTCAATAATGTATGCAAATCCAAGATGTCAAGCTGAATATTTTAGAAAAGCATTAAGTATAGATATATCTGATGAAAAATGGAATATATGGTATGAAATAAAAGCTACAAGAGACCTAATCGTACATAATTTAGGAACAATAAATGAAACATATATTGAAAAAGCAGGTACAGCTGCAAGAGGAAAAATAGGAGATACTATTGTATTAGATACAAGTTATTTTCTTTCTTCTATAAAATTCATGAAGAAAATTGTTAGTACATGTAACACAATTATAAAAGATGAATTTGTATTTAATAACGATTTTTATTATCAAGAATTTTAAATAATTTATGTATTGATAATTTATAAAAAATATGTTAAAGTAAATACAATAAATCGAGTTATATAAGAGAGCTTGAAACAAAGTAGGCATTTTTTCGCATACCTGTTTCGTAATCGCTCCATTAAGTAAAAGCTTCGCACCAGATGAAAAGATTGAGTCAACTGTCGAAAGAATAAATTGAAAAAGTAAAACCTATTTAGAAAAAGTAATTTATAGTTACCGATAAAACGCTATTTAAAAGTAAAAAAATGGGTATAGATATTTCATAAAATATATTATAATAAAATCAAATAGAATTTACTTTTTATATTCACAAATAGTTAATTTTCTGTAAATTCGTCTAAAAAGGAACATACTCATATTCATAAATTATACAATGTATGGTTTAGCAGGTCTCAAAAAAATAGCAAAAGTATCACCTATAAGTCAGATATCCTATGTCTTTGATTCAAGATTCGAAGCAAAAATACTTTCAATTGGAACTCTCAAAGAAAAAGAGTACTATTCAGGAGAAGAACAACCTATTGTTTTTGCAATGTTAGGGAATGGTAAGTATGTAGGAATTATTAATATGAGTTCTTCTGAAATAGCACTGGTACGCGGTTTTAGAGATGTTTGGAAATATGGTGAAGAAGAGTCTGAAATTCAAACAATTAGCGTTCTTACTGAAGAAGAAGCATCAAAAATCAATAATTTTAGCTTGTATATCTATAGGTATGCTAATTCAGGAATAGGTAGAAACAAATATCAAATTGAAAAATATGATAGAACTTTTGATAAGAGATTCAAGTTCCAGTTAGATGATGGAAGTGATTATCGTCTAATCAAGCATACAGAATTATTCAAGTAATGAAAAATGAGTGGATTGCAAATATAAAATGCAATCCACTTGTTTTTTGATTGTCAATAGTTTTTGATTATAAATTTGTTGAAACAATGAAAAAACTATGTTATACTTAGATTCATTAAAAGGTGTCTAAAGAATTTAAATATATAAAATAAAGTTATCTTTAGAAGTAAGAGGAGGTACTTGTATATGTATAGAAATACATATGTAGAAGTTAATTTGAAAAATATTGAAGAAAACGTAAGAAAGTTAATTAGCAAATATAATAATTATAAATATTACTTTGGCGTTGTTAAAGCAGATTGTTATGGACATAACGATATAAAAACAGTACAAGCTATAATAAGAGGAGGGTGCAATTATCTTGCTGTTGCAACTTTGGAAGAAGCATTGGAAATAAGAAAAAATATAAAGAATATACCTATTTTATGTTTGGGAATTATTCCAACAACTTTTATTGAGGAATGTATAAAAAATAATATTACAATAACAATAAGTAATATGGAATATTTAAAAGAAATTATAATGAAAGAGCATAATAATTTAAAGGTACATATTAAAATAAATACTGGAATGAATAGATTAGGTACTGATAATAAAGAAGAGTTTAATAGAATGTATAAGATTATTAGAAATAGTAATTTATTTCTAGAGGGAATTTACACTCATATATATCATGCAACGAGTGAAAAAGATACTTTTAATCAATTTAAGAAGTTTGAAGAAATAACATCTGACATTGATTTAAAAGAAATTCCAATAATTCATATAGGTGCGAGTGAAGCAACAATGTTATACCCAAAGTTATCAATTGCAAATGGATGTAGATTAGGAATAGCTATGTATGGATTTATAGAAAATAAGCAAATAGAATTATTACCAACATTTATGTTATATAGCCAGATAATACAAATAAATAATGTAAAAAATGGAACTGTAGGGTATAACGGAAGATATAAAGTAACTACTCCTGAAAAAATTGCTGTTGTTCCTATTGGTTATGCTGATGGAATTATAAGAAAAAATACTGGTAGAAATGTATACATTAATGAAAAATCATATAATATTGTTGGGAATATTTGTATGGATATGTTATTTGTTAAAGTAGATGATTTTGTAAAAGTTGGAGACAAAGTAACTATAATAAAAGATATTCAACATATAGAGCAAATAGCAAAACATTTAGATACTATTCCATACGAAGTTATTTGTTCTATTAGTAAAAGAGTTCCAAGAATATATATATAATAATATAGTAAAATATTAAGAAAAGGGTCATAGGAATAATAAATATTCCTATGACCCAAAAGTTAACTATGACATTGCTTTGTCTAAGTCGTAGAACGCTTTTTGAGAGTCTTCTGATTCAAAAATCAACTCATATTCAAGAGATTTAGCATTCAAAATGCTTGTTAGAACTATAAGCTTTGCAAGTTGCTTAATTTGCTTAATATACAAATTCTTTACAACTTTGTTTCTAAGAATATTTTCGAAAACATCATTCCAAGTTTCAGGGATATCAATAACAAAATTATCGGTATCAATTTCACCATTTTCATAGATAAAAACTGAAATTTTTTCTAGTTCTTTAATGTGGTTTTGGATACTGAGTAAATTTTTCCTTCCAGTAGAAATTGATGCGTTAACAGAAGATATTTTATCAGATAAACTGATTAATTCATCAGAAATTTCTTCTACTTCTTTTTTTCGTTGCTCTATTGTTTTTCTTAATTGCAACAGTAAAGAATGTTGAGATTCCAGCTTTTTGAATAGTGCCCTTCTTTTTGTATTTAGATTTTTGCGTGCAGTTTCATTTGAAATTAACTCATTTCGAAGAATTTTTTCATCATCTTTTAGATGTTGTAATTTTTCTTCTTCATTAACCGAAGGTGCTGAAAGTGGAAGTTGAGTCTCAGAGAGTTGTTTTTCTAAAGAAGTATCAAAAGCTGGTACAGTTAATTTTTCATCATTATAGGTACAATTGGATTTCGAAGAGGATTTTTTATTGTTATTTTTCCTCTTAGAATTTTTCTCAATTTCAGATAGGATTCTTTTTAAAGCTGGTTTTGCAAAATTCTTTTGTAAGAAAGTATAAAATTCTTCTTCGGTGCAATTAAAAAACCGAAGAAAATCATCCATAGCATACCCATACTTTAACTTTACAGATATTTTTTTATCTGTTACATGTGCTAGTTTTGACTTACAATTATTCATTTTCAAAATTCCTCCTTGTTGTCTTTTTCATTTTTTAATGTTTGATCAATATTGGAAATGATGTGATCTGTAATTACCAATAAATCTGCAAAATCTTGTTGCAGTTTTTCTGGAGTTAAGTGATGAGTTATACTTTTAGTATTCTGTGAAGTAGAACTCATTACATGTGGTTTGTGAATCCTATATAGTAAATCTTCTCTAGAAAGACCATTGGCATCTGCAATTTCTTGCAAATTATCATAAATTGAGCTTACATGAATTCCAAAAAGTTTTGCTATTTCCGAAAATGATTTTCCAGCATTCCGAAGTTCTAAAAAACTGTGTTTCATAAGCTTTATCCGCTCAGAAGTATTTGATTGTGTAGTATTGTTTGACATAATTAACCTCCTAATATTTTTCTGGTTACAACCCAGAAAATGGCTAAAATTAATAGTTATAAAATTATTATAGCACAAATAACAAAAAAAATCAAATTTATGTAAATAAATACAGTGATAACGAATATAAAAATTTTTCTTAGAAAATTATTTTTTATTCGTTACTACTGAAAATTATTCTAATGGCATGAAATAGAAGATTAGAAAGTACATATGATTTTATTTTAGCGAGAAAAAATATTTATAAAAAACACTAAAAACACCAAAAACAGTATTTTAGAATACTGTTTTTGGCGTTAGTAATATTACTTCAAATCATTTTTTTTTGAATTCTTCATCACGTAAATCACATTCTGCTGATGATTTAATTACTGCATAACAAATGAGTGAACCGATAATAAAAATAACAAAAATAAAAACTTTCATAATACTTTTTACCTCTCTAGCAATTGTTTAAGGGTTACAAAAAAATAAATTTAATAAATTATAGCATTTTTTTTTGAAAAAGTCAAAAAATTATAACGTTTCTTAAAAAAGTTTATTATATTTGTCTAAAGAAACACAAACACTATTTAAATAATTTAAAATACCAGCATCAGTACGGAAATCAAACTTCAAAAAATAATTACAAAGCATTTGAGTTTTCTTTCCAAACATTTTATTAATTTCATTCTTACCATATTTTCCATCACCAATAATAGGAAGACCAAGAAAAGCAAGATGAGCCCTAATTTGATGAGTTTTTCCAGTTTCAATTTGTACATCTAAAAGAGAAGTATTATCATTTCTTTTTTCCAAAACAGTAAAAGAAGTAACAATTTTAACATAACCTTTTTTTGGTACATCAGAAATATAAACTAGAGATTTTTTATTATCTTTAAATAAATATGCAATATCTCTTTTATGGTCAACATTTGGAATGCCATAAACCATTGCAAGATAATGTTTTTCAATTTCATGATTTTTAAATTTATCAAATAGAATATTTAAAGCTGTTTCATTTTTGGCAAATAAAACTAATCCAGTAGTATTTCTATCAATTCTATGACATGGCATTGGTTTAAAAGAAGAAGTGCTATATTTTTTATGAACTAAATCTGTTAGAGAATTAGTTCCAGTTACTTCAAGATTTGATGGCTTATTAATAACTAAAATATTTTCATCTTCAAATACAACATCTAAATTAATGGAAGATTGTTTACTTTTTAAAAATTCATCTGTAATATAAACTAAAATTTCATCACCATCATAAATAATAGTATCTTTATTAACTCTTTTTCCATTAATTTTTATATCTTTTTTTCTAAGTAAATTAGAGAAAATACCAAAAGTTAAACCTGACACATTATCTAATAAAAATTTATTTAATTTTTTCTCATTATATTTTTTATTTACAATTAACTTTTTCATAAAAATATTATACA
>CAKPLX010000060.1 GCA_934167785.1 uncultured Bacilli bacterium | reverse complement strand
GGAGGACAAAAACAGAGAATTGCTATTATAAGATCTCTTATGATGAAACCAGAACTTATGCTTTTTGATGAACCAACTTCAGCTCTAGATCCTGAAATGATTGGAGAAGTTACACATTTAATGAAAGAGATTGCAACAAAAGGAATGACAATGATAGTAGTATCACATGAGATGAATTTTATTAAAAATTTTTGCACAAAAGTTATTTTTATGGAGGATGGCAAAATCTTAGAAGAGGGAAGTTCAGAAGAAATCTTTAATCATCCTCAATGTCTAGAACTAAAAATTTTTTTATCCAAAGTGAAAAATATTTAGTATTAGTAAGAAGAAAGGTATTTTCTTCTTTTTTTGACATATTTTTTATTAGGTGATGGAATTGAAAAAAATGTTTTTATTTGTAGTTCTTTTCCTAATTGGTGCTTCTTTTTGCTTGGCTGAAGAAGAGAAAAATACTTCTTCAGATTCTTCTGGAGTAGAGGAATTAACTACAAATGCCAAAAGTGCAATTATGATTGAAGCATCAACAGGAAAAATTCTTTATGAAAAAAATAAAGATGAAAAACTTCCAATGGCTTCTATGACAAAAATGATGACATTACTTTTAATTATGGAAGAAATAGAATCGGGTAATTTAAAGTGGGACGAAATGATCACCACTTCAGAACATGCAGCATCAATGGGAGGATCACAGATTTTTCTTGAAGTAGGGGAAAAAATGAGTGTTTCTGATTTAGTAAAAGGAATTTGCATAGCCTCAGGAAATGATGCTTCCGTTGCTATGGCAGAAAGAATAGGGGGAACAGAGGAAAAATTTGTATCCATGATGAATCAAAAGGCAGAAAAACTAGGACTTAAAAATACCCATTTTGAAAATGCTTGTGGATTAGACAGTGATAATCATTATTCTAGTGCAAATGATATGAGTATCATTGCTAAAGAATTGGTTAAACATCAAAAAATATTAGAATTTTCTGGAACATATGAAGACTATTTAAGGCAAAATACCGCCAAAAGTTTTTGGTTAGTAAATACTAATAAATTAGTTCGCTATTATCAAGGGGTAGATGGCTTAAAAACAGGATATACCAAAAATGCAGGTTATTGTATTACAACAACAGCCAAAAGAAACAATATGCGTTTAATTACTGTAGTAATGGGTGAGCCTACTTCTCCTATCCGTAATAGTGAAACAACTAAAATGTTAGATTATGGATTTAATACTTATGAAGTAACCAAAATATTAAGTAAGAATAGTATTTTAACAAAACAAAAAGTTCAACTTGGAAAAAAAGAAATGATTGATATTGTTCCATCAAAAGAAGTAAAAATCTTAAATTCCAAATCTGGAACCAAACGTAACATAACGTATAAATTATCACTCAATTCAATTAAAGCTCCTCTTAAAGTAGGAGATAGTGTTGGAAAAATTCAAATCTTAGAAAATGATAAAGTTATTCAAGAAATTGATGCTACAGTAAAAGAAAAAGTAGAAAAGATGAATTTGTTGATGGCTTACTATAAAGAATTATTAAAAGTCATGAAAGGAGTGTAAAAAACTTCTTTTCCTTTTAAAAAGACACACAAACTGACATATTCCTCGTTTTTCTTTTTTTATAATAAAGAAGGTGATGGAAGATGAAAATATACATTGATCTAGTTTTATTACTAAATTTTGGTTTTGATTTAATTCTTCTTTTTTCAGTAGCTATTCTCCTAAGAAGACAAACAAATTTAAAAAGACTATTACTAGGAGCTTTACTTGGTAGTATTACTATTCTTTCCATGTTTATTCAATTAAGTAGCTTATCGCTGTTTTTGATTAAAATACTTATTTCTATTTTAATGGTTATTACTACCTTTGGTTATAAAGATCATAGATACCTCATCAAAAATTTATTTTATCTTTATACTTCATCACTTTTATTAGGGGGATTTTTATACTTTTTAGACTTACAATTTAGTTATCAAAATGAAGGATTAGTATTTTATTTTAATGGATTATCAGTAAATGCCATTGCACTAATTATTTTTAGTCCAATCATCATCTATTGTTACGTAAAACAAGGTCTTCATTTAAAAAATCACTATCAACATTATTATCACATTGATATTTATCTAAAAAGTGGGGAGGTGATTGAAGCAACTGCCTTTTTAGACACAGGAAACCACCTAACTGATCCATATCAAAAAAGACCAATCCTTTTAATTAATAAAAGTCTAGTTTCCCTTGATTATCAAAAACATTCCGTTGTGCTAGTTCCTTATGATGCCTTAAATCATCATGGGCTTTTAAAATGTATCGTTCCTGATAAAATTTTTATTCAAGGAATCGGCTTTCGAGAAAAATTTTTATTAGGCATTTCTAATGAAAAAATCAAATTAGATGGTGTTGATTGCATTATGGGAAGTAATTTAATAGAAAGGAATTTTATATGAAAAAAATTATTCAATTATTAAAAAAAATATTAAAGAAATACAATCCTGTATTCTATCTAGGAAGCAGTGATACTTTACCACCTCCCCTTAGTAAAGAAGAAGAGATTCATTACGTAGAATTATCCACTAAAGGAGATCAAGAAGCTAGAAATAAATTAATAGAGCATAATCTTCGATTAGTTGTTTTTTTAGCAAAAAAATATGAAAATACTAAAATTGATTTAGAAGATTTAGTATCAATTGGAACAATAGGCTTAATTAAAGGGGTAAATACTTATCAATTAGATAAAAATATTAAATTAGCAACTTACGCCTCTAGATGTATTGATAATGAAATCTTAATGTATTTAAGAAAAACGAAAAAAAAGAGAACAGAAATTAGCTTTGAAGATAGTCTTAGCTTTGATGCAGATGGTAATGAATTACATCTAGAAGATGTCCTAGGAACAGAGGCTAATATTGTTACAAAAGGCCTAGAGGATGAATTAGATAGAAATCTGTTATATCAAGAAGTTGCCAAATTAGAAGGCCGCGATAAAGAAATTATTGAATACCGTTATGGTTTAAATGGAAAAAAAGAATTAACCCAAAAAGAAGTGGCTAATCTTTTAGGAATTAGTCAATCTTATATTTCTCGAATCGAAAAAAAAGTAATCCATCGACTAAGAATGATTATTAAAATATAATAAAATACACCTATATGATACATTGGAAGGGATCATAATAGGTGTATTTTTTATGGAAGAAATAATAGAATGAGCCATTTGTATTGTGAAGAATTTCTAATTAGAAATATACTAGGCTTCTTTGTGTTCTAATTTGCTTCCATCCATATTGTATCACATATTTCTTCAAAAAAATGTAATCAATTCGGTTACATAAAAAATTGAAACGAAAGTCAATGTTAATTGCTTGGTAATCTTTATTAGAAAGTTAAAAAATTATAAATAATCTCCTTGATAAATTAAAGGCTTTTTGATAAAATAATGAGACAGAAAGAAGGAAGTAATATGGTTCAAACAAATTTACCTGTTTTGTTATTAAAAAGCTCTATTTTATTTCCTTATAATGAAATACGATTAGAAATTACGACAACAAAAGATAAATTAATATTAGAAACTTCTTATAAGTACTATGATCAACAAGTGCTTTTATTAAATTTAGATGATCCATTAGAAGAAAATCCAAATATTGATGACTTACCAACTATTGGAGTTGTAGGAAAAATAAAGTCAAAGCTTTCTTTAGCTAACGGAAATGAACGAGTAGTAATTTCTGGGTTAGAAAGAGTACAAATTATTAACTACATTGAAAATGATTATGGTTATTTAGATTCTTTTGTAATTTCTCTACCTAGAGAAGAAATGGAAGAATTAAAACAAACTGCTTTAAGAAGAATTCTTTTTAAAGAGTTAAATACTTATATAGACTCAGCTTCTCTAATGAGTAATAGTGTAATAGGAAGAATATCTGGGGTTGAAGATATTGGAAAATTAACGGATATTGTTTGTTCAGAATTACCAATCTCCTATGAAAAAAAATTAAAATATCTAAGACAAATTAAACCTTCTAAGCGCATGAACTTGTTACTAGAAGAATTACAAAGAGAAATCGAAACCATTCAGTTAGAAAATGAAATCGAGACCTCGCTAAAAGATAAAATTGATGCCTCACAAAGAGATTATCTTCTTCGCGAAAAAATTAGAATTATGAAAGAAGAATTAGGGGAGTTTACCATCAAAGATACCGAGGCAAATCAATTAAGAAAGAGAATAAAAGAAAAAAGACTTCCTGCTCGAGTAAGAGTTCGATTAGAAGAAGAATTAAAAAGATATCTTTTATCTTCAGAAGCTTCTCCTGAAGTAACAGTTATTAGAAGTTATATAGATTGGATATTAAGTTTACCATGGTATGAAGAGACCAAAAGTAAATATCAACTAGAAAAAGTAGAAGAGGTACTAAATGAAAGTCATTATGGACTAGATGTTGTGAAAAAAAGAATTATTGAATTTGTATCAGTTGTTGAGAAAGTAAAGAAAATGGAGAGTACAATTATTTGTCTAGTTGGTCCCCCTGGAGTAGGCAAAACAACATTAGCTAAAAGTATTGCTGACTCCTTAGATAAAAAATTCGTGAAAATTAGTGTCGGTGGAATTTCCGATGAAGCAGAAATTGTTGGACACCGTCGAACTTATCTAGGAGCTAATCCTGGGAAGATTATTCAAGGAATGAAGAAAGCTAAAGTAAATAATCCAGTTTTTTTAATTGATGAAGTAGACAAATTAGAAAAAGACTATCATGGAGATCCGGCCTCTAGTCTTCTAGAAGTATTAGATAAAGAACAAAACCAACATTTTTGTGATAATTATATCGAAGAAGAATTTGATTTATCTAAAGTACTATTTATTTTAACTGCTAATGATATCAGCAAAATTCCTAGCGCATTAAAAGATCGATTAGAAATTATTGAAATTTCAAGTTATACAAATTATGATAAAAAAGAAATTGCAAGAAAACATTTAATTCCAAAACTTCTAAAGGAGTATAAAATTAAAGATAATAACATAACCATAGATGATGATGCTATTTTAAAATTAATAGAAGATTATACCAAAGAAGCTGGAGCTAGAGAATTAAAAAGAAAATTAGAAGAAATTTGCCGAAAGGTTGTAACAAATGATATTCATGATGAAGTAATTACCGAAAAAAATTTAGATACATATTTAGGATTAACGAAGTATTTTCATTCTAAAAATGAACAAATTACCAAAAGTGGAATAGTGAATGCCTTAGCGTACACTGTCTATGGTGGTGAGATCTTAAAGGTTTCCGTAACTTCATATAAAGGAGAGGGCAATCTCAAAGTAACAGGAAACATCGGTAAAGTAATGAAAGAAAGCATTGAAGTTGCTTTAAGTTATGTAAGAAGTAATGCTGAAGCATTTGGTATTGATGATTTATTATTTCAATTTAGAGACTTTCATGTTCACATAGAAGAAGGAGCAACTCCTAAAGATGGCCCAAGTGCTGGTGTTGCTGTAACTACAGCACTGATTAGTCTTTTAAAAGATAAAATTTTACCGTATGATATTAGTATGACCGGAGAAATGACCTTAAGAGGTTCAATTTTACCAATCGGTGGCTTGAAAGAAAAACTAATCGCAGCGACAAGTAATGGAATAAAAAGAGTCTTTATTCCAACTGCAAATAAAACGGATTTAGAGGATATTCCAGATGAAGTAAAAAAGAATTTAGATTTAGTTTTTGTAAAAGATTATGCAGATATTTATTATTATTTATTTAATATAGAAAATGTTTCTTTAGAAGAAAAATAAGCTTTTGTCTTTTTCTTTTTTTTAAATTATTATATAATGGTATCAAAGGAGTGTATATATGGAATTTCAAAAAAGGGTAGATGACATATCAAAAATTGTAGATAATCAATGGAAAGCCAATCACAATTATAAAAAAATTAATCAGGTAAAAGAACAAACAAGACAACATTTTAATAAAATGTATAATATTAAAGATAAACGAGAAAGAGATAGAGAAATATTGGAAGCAAACAGTATAGAAGGTCGTTTAAAAAGATTAGAAGGCAATATGCAAGCAGCGAAAGGAAATGACCTTTTTCGAAATAGAAATAATTTTAGGTGAAAAAATGGAAAAATTATATCAATATGAGTCAGAATTGATTCAGGAAGGAAAAAAAATTATCGGTGGCGTGGATGAAGTAGGAAGAGGTCCATTAGTTGGTAATGTAGTAGCAGCTTGTGTAGTCTTACCTTTAAACTATCAATTAGATGGATTAACAGATTCCAAAAAGTTATCTGAAAAAAAAAGAAATCAATTTTATGAAATATTAATAAAAGATGCCTTAGCAATTGGAATAGGGGAGGTTAGCGCTCATAAAATTGATGAAATAAACATCTATGAAGCAACCAAAGTTGCAATGAAGCAAGCAATAGACCAAGTAGAGAGAAAACTAAAATTGGATCATGTATTAATTGATGCAATGCCACTTAGCTTAGATATTCCTACAACTTCAATTATTAAAGGAGATAGTAAAAGCCTATCTATCGCTGCGGCTTCTGTAATTGCCAAAGTAACACGGGATAGGGAAATGTATGAGTTGGATAAAATCTATCCTATGTACGGCTTTTCTAACAATAAAGGTTATGGAACAAAAAAACATTTAGAAGCAATCTCTAAATATGGGGTTTGTAAATATCATCGTATGAGTTATGCACCAGTTACAAAATATAAAGATAAAATAAATGAACTAGACAAAAAAATAAGTGTTTCAAAATAATGAAACACTCAGACTGTTGACAAATAAATTTTGTTAATAGTCTTTTTATTTTATAAAAAATGTTATATAATGAATACGTAAGGT
>CAKPLX010000059.1 GCA_934167785.1 uncultured Bacilli bacterium | reverse complement strand
TGCTCATCTTCAGCTTTTTTCTTCATCTTAGAAACAATAACCCCATAATTCATCATATTATTTCTTAAGTATTTACGGTAACTAGCATTATCACTAATCCACTCTGCAATAATATACTTAGCCCCTTGAATGGCCTCATCAGTACTTTTGACTGCCTCATTCAAATATCTTCCAGCAAGTTCCTCCATATCAATATTTAAAGGGAAACTCATCATAATCTTCGCCATAGGCTCAAGTCCATTCTTAATTGCCTCTGTAGCCTTTGTCTTCTTTTTTTCTTTAAATGGACGATACAAATCTTCAACCTCAACTAACTTCTCACATTTCATAATATCTTTCTTTAAATCATCTGTAAGAAGCCCTTTCTCATCAATCAAACGAATAACATCTTCTTTACGCTTCAATAAATTAACTTGATATTCATACACCTCGTTAATTTGACGAATTTGCTCTTCATCCAAAGCCCCCGTAGCCTCTTTACGATATCTTGCAATAAAGGGAACGGTATTTCCTTCACTAAGTAGTTTCAAAACACTCTCAACTTGCTCTCCACGAACACGTAAAGTAGCAGCAATCTCTTTAATAATTTCTTGATTCATTTTTACACTTCTTTCTAAAATAAAAAAGATACAATTATCTTTCCTAAAATAATTATATCAAAAATAAAAATAAATAAATCATAATTTACTAACAATAAATTTTTTATAAAATAAACAATACTTTTTTTGATTTTTGTCAATATCAAAATCTATAATAGTAAAAGTGGCTTTAATTACTAATTTAATGTTATCTTCTTGCTCTTTTTTCTTTTTCTGTTTCACTACCATTAGTATAAGTATCAAAAATAATTTTAAATTCAGGAATATCTAATTCCTCACACTTTTTTTCTCTTCCTTTTGCTTTTTGTAAATACTTAGAAGTAGGGATAATTACAATAGGAATATTTAATCGTTTTGCTTCAATAAGATGCCTTTTATCTATGTGATCAAATACAACTAGATAATTAGGACGTCTCGTATAAAAAGTTGTCAAATCACTATTCATCCTTTTATTAACCATTTGGATTTCACTGTAACCTTTAGAATAACTAATTTCTTCTGGTGTCATAATACGATTAACAAGCCGAGTGGTAAAAGAATTACTTTTAAAATTTCCTGAGGAAGCAATATCATCTTCAAAAACATGCATTATTTCATCAAGAGAAAAATCACTATAACCATAAATAAACTTTTTATTATTAAATACTTCTATATTATAAGGAGAAATTAAACTATAACAATATCTTCTAACAACATCCACGGTGGTATATTCACTTCTACAATTTACTAACATAAAAAAGTCTTGTCCGTCTAATTCATAAATAGGGACTTTTTCTAATAAGCTTTTTTGATAGCAAAATAAATTACTTTTTTCTTTTACTTTAAATAAAACATTTTTTATTCTTTGGTAAGAATATTTCCTTACTTTATACCAATCCTGATAGAATGATAAAGCAATATTTTTATCTTTTAATTCATAATAGAGCTTTATTTTATCTTCGTTTGTTAGGGAATCAATATCCAAAATTTTTTGATAAAATTGTCTTTTTTCCCGATGAAGAACCGTTTCTTTATCTTCTAAATGATTAAGATATCTAAGCATTTCTTTAATATTAATCCACACATTATAAATACTATCTTTAAATAGTCCATCAACAATAATTTCACTAATTTTTTCATCAGTATTTTTTAATAAATAACGATAAGCAGTCTCAAGTCCATTTTGATTATGTATGCAGTCTTCTAACTTTATTATTGTCTCTCTTTGAACAAAATAATTATATTTTTTATATTGATCTAATGAGGCATAATCTTTATTCTTAACAAAATTTAATAATTTTTGATATTCTAAAAATAATCCAGTTTTATTATTATATTGCTTTAATAATTCATCATAATACCAATCTACTTTTTCTTCAAGGTATAAAGTAGGGTTTAAATCTTGAACCAAATTAATATTTTTGCGCAGTTCCAATAAACTAGTCCCTTTAATATAATCAAAAAAATTTTTATCATAAATAATATCTTTGTTTTCTTTAATGCTTTCTATAATTTGCTTTTCTCTCATTAAAATTATCCTTTCTTTTCTTTTTTCATATCAGCATAAATAATTTTATCATTTCCATACTTATCTCTTATTTTATCAATTGCTTCTTGTAATTTATCTTCTTTATCGTGAGAGAGTTTTTTTAATTTATCCGTACTTTCAAATAAAGATAATTGTTGATCATGATCATTGGAGAAATGACTAACACCAACACATAAAGCACGAACTGGACTATCTTTATCCCATAGAACATCAAACAAATTAGAAGCAATATGGAAAATATCCATATCATTATTAATAACATTGTCCAAATTTTTTTGCTTACTTTCCTTAATAAAATTATTATATTTAATCCAAATACTAACATTCTTTGTGTAAACTTTCTTCAATCTTAGCTTTCTACCCACCTCCATTGCAAGTTGACGAAGAACTTTTAAACACTCATCTCGATTGCTATAGTCATAAGGTAAGACAGTTGAACACGAAATGCTTTTTGTTTCTCTTGTTTGATAATTTACCTCACTATAATCTATTCCATTAGCAAATTCCCACATCATTTTTCCATGACTTTTAAATCTTTTAATTAATTTTAAAACATCATAATGAGCAAGTTCTCCAATTGTCCCAATTCCCATCTCTTTTAAAATCCTAGCACTAGATTTTCCTAGCATAAATAAATCATCAATCGGAAGTACCCATAATTTTTTAGGAATTTCTTCATCAAATAAAGTGTGAACACGATTAGGCTTTTCAAAGTCAGAGGCCATTTTTGCTTCTAATTTATTATTTCCAATACCAACATTAACGGTAAAACCAAATAATTTATAAATATCATCCTTAATTTTGTAAGCAATCTCTATTGGATCACCAAATAAATTTCTAGAAGCAGTATAATCTAAAAAACATTCATCAATAGAATAGCGTTCAATGATATTAGTATATTTAAGTAAATAATGATACATCATATCAGAATATTTTCGAAACACTTTAAAATCACCAGCATAGACTTCTAAGTAAGGGCATTTTTTTCTAGCCGAATATATTGTGTCGGCAGTTTTAACACCACACTTTTTACACAAATCACTTTTTGCCGTAACGATTCCACGTCGAGCCGCTTCATCTCCTCCAATAACAGCATAGCGTTTACGGATATCAATACTTTCTCCATTTTTAAGTTTTTCTACTGCTGTCCAAGATAAAAAGGCATTATTAACATCAATATGTAAGATAATTCTTTTCACAAAATTCACCTCAACATCTAATATCATTATAACATATCACAGACTAGATAGTAAACGTTTGTTCGTATAGACAAAAAATACTTAAATATAACTTTACATCATAAAAAAATTTAGACAAAAAGATCTAAGTAAAAAATTAATTCAGTATATTATATTTTGTCTTACTAGAGTCATAACTAGTTACCTAGCATCAAGTAATAAGAAATCCGATTTTTTCCAAATAATTTTTTTATAAATATTTTCTTTAATTTTTTCGCATCTTTAATTATATTATTTAAAAGTTCTTGTTTTAATCTTTGGAACTTTTAAAAACATTAGAACGATAATAAGACATACCATTTTGGATTTGATCCTGTTACCTAATTCGTAATTCTCGCTATATATTTTTTGAAACATTGTAAGATAATTATTCAAAATAATCAAACTTTTCTTTCGATATACTAAGTGTACCATCATTATTTAATATTTTTATCTCAGTGTTATTTTTGTTATTATCACTGCTATTATTGTTATTAGTTACTAAATTTAAATTGAATTGTGTTTGTGGCAAATAACGAACATAATTATACCAAAAAAACTTATTTCATTGATGATTTAATAATCAATAGAATACATTTTATATCCAATTATAAATTATAGTTTGACTATTTCTCTTTTTATATTGTAAAGTAATCATGATTTTATAGAAGTCATGATTTTTTTATGTTACACTTAAAAAGAAGAGAACGCTCTTCAATTTAATAAGGATATAAAGAACTTATAATATAAAATGAGTAATGAATAAAGAAAGGAAAATATATGGATAGTACAGAAGAAAAAGCCCTAAAAATATTAAGTATTTTAAGTGAAAATAATCATGAATCTTATATAGTAGGTGGCTTTGTAAGAGATAAGTTATTAGGAATAAAAAGCAATGATATAGATATTTGTACCAGTGCAACGCCAAAAGAAATCATGGAAATATTTCCTAATACCTCAAGTCCAAATTATGGCTCTATCAATATCATTTATAAAAATACCAATTTTGATATTACAACATTTCGAAAAGAAATTAAATATCAAGATAATCGTCTACCAGTAAAAATAAAATATATTAAAAATATCAAAAAAGATTTATTAAGAAGAGATTTTACCATCAATACTTTTTGTATTGATAAAGATGGAAACATTAAAGATTACTTAAAAGTAATGTCCGATTTAGAAAAGAAAAGCATTAAAACAGTTGGTAATCCAAGATATCGTTTAAAAGAGGATTCTCTAAGAATTTTAAGAGCGATTCGTTTTGCTACCATCTTAAATTTTAATATTGAAACCAAGACAAAACATTATTTAAAAGAATATGCCTACCTCTTAAAAAAACTATCTTATCAAAGAAAAAAGCAGGAATTAGATAAGATATTGATGAGTCCTAATCGAAAAAGAGGAGTAGAGTTATTAATAGATTTATCTATCACTGATGCCTTAAAACTAAAAAATTTAAACAAAATAACATTATGTGATGATTTAATTGGTATTTGGGCACAACTTGATGTAGATGAAATTTACTCCTTTAATAAAGTTGAAAAAGAACAAATGAAAGAAATTAGAAGTCTCTTAAAAAAGGATATCACCGATGAATATAATCTCTATAAAGCAGGATTATATATATCAACAGTAGTATATCAAATTAAGAAAAAAGACATAACTATTTTAAATAAAATTTATCATAATTTGCCAATCAAAAGTAAAAAGGATATTAAGATAAATGGACAAGATATTTCTAATTTATTAAATTTGAGACCAGGAATATATATCAAAGAAATAATGAATGATATTGAGAAAAAAATTATTAATCGAGAATTAAATAATACAAAAGAGGATTTAGAACATTATATAGAAAAACACTATAAAAAAACTATATAAAGTCATCCTCTTTTCTTTATCTATTATTTTCCATAAAAACATTAAAAAAAAGACTTAACAAAACAATAAAAGTAAGTTATAATCTTTAACAAGAAAGGGAATGATACCATGAAAAAAGTCTTTCGAAGTATTATAATTATTGTAATTATTTTAATAATAGGTATCTTATATATATCTTATATTACGAATCATAACCAAGATGAATTAAATAACATCACCAAAAGTATTCAAGATAATTATTCCATTAAAGAGGAAATTACTTATTCAAATCGCTATGGAAATTATTATATCTTTACAACATCAAGTGATGTATATGTTTTAAATAACGAGTATAAAGAAGTTTACAAAAAAAGTATTCAGGATCTTTCTGAAAACAAAGAAAATCTTCCTCTTATTTACAAAACGAATAAATTAATGTATGAAAAAACCATTCGTAAAAAAGATAAGATAACCTATGAATATTATGATGCCTTAACGAATAAATTAATCAAAAAAACAACATTAGAAAGAAAATAAAATGAACGAAGTAGTAACAGACATTTTAAAAGAGCAACCCATCATTATTCCTAAAGTATTATTAAAATATTACACAAAATTAAACATTACTGAAAAAGAGCTAATCATTTTAATTTGTATCATTAACAAGGGAGATAAAATTGTTTATGACCCTGGTCTTTTCACTGAAGAAATAGGAATGAAACCTTATGAAGCTATGCAAATTTTAAATGACTTATCCGAAAAAGCTATACTAGAAGTTAAAGTAGAAAACAATCCCTCTGGAAAAAAAGAAGAATATATTTACTTAGATCTTCTTTACAATAAATTATTTAATATTATCATTGATAAAAATCATGAAGCTACCATAAATACAGATCTCTTTACCTTATTTGAAACAGAATTAGGAAGAACAATTTCTCCAATGGAAGTAGAAATCATCAAAGAATGGCTTCATGATGGAAATAGTGAAGAACTAATCAAAGAAGCTTTAAAAGAGGCAATCTATAATAATGCTAGAAATTTAAAATATATTGATAGAATATTATTTAACTGGCGTACAAAAGGAATCAAAACTAAAAAAGATATTTTAGAGGAAAAGAAAAATTATCGAAAAACCATTAAACCCAAAGAACCAATTTATGATTATAATTGGCTGGAGGATGAATAATGAGACAAAAAGAAAAGATAAATCGTATCTTAAATTGTATGAACGACTTATTTCCTAATGCTCATTGTGAATTAGAATATAATAAAGATTACGAATTATTAATAGCAATTGTTCTAAGTGCCCAAACAACTGACAAAAGAGTAAATATGGTAACAAAAGTTCTCTTTTCTCAATATAAAACTTTAGAAGAATTAGCAAATGCCAAAACAGAGGACATTGAAAATATTATAAGACCAATAGGCACCTTTAAAAAGAAAAGCATTTTTGTCAAAGAAATTGCTACGCGATTAGTAAAGGAACAAAATGGAATTGTTCCCAATAATCGAGAGTATTTAGAAACATTAAGTGGAGTAGGGAGAAAAACAACTAACGTCTTTTTATCAGAATATTATCATGTTCCTTCTATTGCTGTAGATACTCACGTTGAAAGAGTTTCTAAAAGATTAGGGTTTGCTAAACAAAATGCATCGGTAAAAGAAGTAGAAGAGTCACTAATGAAAAAAATACCAAAAGAAAATTGGATTAAAACTCATCATCAATTTATTTTCTTTGGAAGATATCATTGTAAAGC
>CAKPLX010000058.1 GCA_934167785.1 uncultured Bacilli bacterium | reverse complement strand
AGTTGCAATTTAATAAAAATATGATATAATTCTATTAACTTGATTGATATTTGTATCAATCGTCAAGAGAGCCAAAAGTTGTAAATAACTACTTATATAAGAAAATTTGACATAATTCTAAATTAGTGCTATAATGGAGTTAGTTTAAGTCGATAATGTGACTTAAAGAGGGTAAGTTCTACCATACTTTATTTTAAAAATAAAATTATTAAAAAATAAAAGTATGGGCGCCCATACTTTTAAATTTCAATTATGACCGTTATAAAGTACACTAGTTGGAAATATAGCATACGTCCATCCTATTTGGTGAAACAAGAGACTGATTAATTGAAAAAAATCAAATAAAGTATGTGGCAATGATACACACTAACTTATTAATTTATGACCGTTCTTAAAGTAGCTAGTTGAAATAAGAGCATAAGTCCCATAAGTCAAAATGCAGGAGACTGATTAAGATAAGATTAGAGAAAGTGTAGCCCTTGTAAATGAACTAAAAAAAGCTAAATCAAAAAATAAGATGAACAAAAAAATAAAAATAAAAAGATTTAGCAAAATAAGTAGCCTATATAATTAATATATAGGTTACTTTCTTTTTAAAATAAATTATTTTCAAAAAGTGAATTTTTGTCTAATTCAGTTGCAATTTAATAAAAATATGATATAATTCTATTAACTTGATTGATATTTGTATCAATCGTCAAGAGAGCCAAAAAAGTTGTATATAACTACTTCGTTGGCACCATAAAAACAAGGTGACTTGTTTTTATTTTTATCTCAAAACAAACAAAAATTCGATAAAGGAGTTCTGAAATGATTTTAAATCAAATAAAGAAAAAGGTAACGCTGGATTAGGAATAGCAATCGCATATTATAGTGCTAATGGATATACAGTATCAATACCTTTAAATGATACACAAGATTATGATTTAATAGTAGATAAAAATAATGTTTAAAAAAAAGTTCAAGTAAAAGCGACATCTTGTAAAACAAAATATAATAAATATCAAGTTGCATTAAAAAGTTGTGGAGGAACAAAAGGAGAAACTTATAAAACAATAATTGATACAAAGATTGATAAAGTCTTTATAGTTACAGATACTATGGAAATGTTTATAATTCCAATAGAAGAAATAAAAAATAAAACTACTCTTAATTTGTGTGAAAAGTATGAAAAAATAGAGTAAAGATATAAAATTATAATAAAAAATACTAAAAATAACTGGATTTGTTTGTACAGGCTATGTTTAGTATTTTTTATTATAAAATATTTACAAAAAAAGAAAAAAAGTATATTATAATCATGAAATATTAAAAAATATATAGGTGAAAAATATATGGAAGAAAGATCAAAAAGTCAACTAAATCAGATTAAACAAAATAATGAACAAATTAATAATTTTATTGAACAAATATTAAAAATAAGAAGAGAACAAAGATTTTCTATTGAAGAAAATGGAATAATTGATTTAAAAATTAAAAAATTATTACAGAATGAGGTTAATAAATGTCTTGAAATTTATAAAATAGAATTCCCAGATTATACATGTCAAGGAAAAGAGACAATTTCTTTTCGTCAACCAAAGAAAACAGCAGATTGTTATGGCGGAACGGAGGGTTTACAAATTACATATGGTATGCAAAACTTTATAGATGAAAAGATTTTACCAATAATGAGTAAAATGGGATATAAAATTGATGAAAATGATGAGATAACGTTTGATGAAACATTACAAACTAATACAGAACATGACTTTCGTTCAGATGTAAATGCATTTAAAAAATATGTGGGTTCAACAAAAGATCAAATGGATTATTTTGCTCTGTTATATGCTAGAAATGGAGTTGACTTAGACTTTATTTGGGATGCTTTAGCACATGAAGAAATGCATACATTTGGCGTTTCTAACGGAAATACATTTTTAAAGGAGGGAACGACAGAAGAACTTACAAGAGAAATATGTGAAAAGTACAATATTCACATGTCTCCACATGCTCATACACAAGAAGCAAATTTCGTAAGAAAATTAGAAATGCTTGTTGGAAGAGATATAGTAATAGAGTCAGGAATGTGGACAGGAAAATTTAAAGAACAAGAATTTTCAAGCTTATTAGAAAAAGATTCTAAATTAACATATTCAGAATTGTCAGAAACATTTGAGCTTTTAAAGTCTGAACCTCAAAAGCTATTAGAAGAAGAAAAAAAGGTGTTAAATGAATTTTGTATTAGTAATCCTAATGTTGCAGAAAAATTAAAAAGAAGTGTTGAAAAATATAGACTGGCTGAAGCCAAAAATCAAAGATACGAGGGAATTGCCCAAAAGTTTGATAGTGAATTAGGAATAAAATCAGGAAGTTTTTATAAATATATTGAAATATTGGAAAATATGTATAATCTTTCACAAAATTATAAAACAGATCCAAAAATTTATAGAGATATTTATAATTTACCATTTGAAGAATTAGAAAGTGGTTATATAGTATTTCAAACTAAAGAAGAATTAAAACAAAAAGATATTGAGATATTAAGTAAAATTAAAACTTTATGTAATGAATTATCTAAAATGAATCCTTCAATGAAAATAAATAGTTTTTATGATTTAATTGCTCCAATAGATGAAAAAATTAAAGATAGAGAACTTCTAACGAAGGTTGAAAATAAGGACTATTCAAAAGTATTAGCTATACAAGAAAAAGAATCAAGGGATTTAATGGAAATTTGTAGTGATTATGGAATTTATATAGAACACAAAAACAAAGTAAAAGGTATTACATTACAGGAAATAGGAAAAGAAACTACTAAGAGTTTCTGTAAAAATTTTGAAAGAGCAAATAAAGCTATAAATACATTAGAAAGTGAAGTAAAAACACCAAAAGAAAAAGAAGAATATACTCAGGAAGAAGGTTAAAATGATAAATACTAATTATGCCAACGCATATAAGGAAGTTTTAATAGTAATAAGTAATTTAATTAAAGAAGATTATGAAAAAATACCAAAAGAGTATATAGAATTTTTAGAAAGAAATGCTAATCCTGATTACGATTTTAAATATGATATTTCAAAAGCATTTGATGAACAAGAATTATTAGACGATACAAAGTATATTTTATTTGGATTGTTTGAAAAGTATGGAGCGACAGAAGCCCAAAAGTCAAAGATAAAAGCATTAAAAAATAATTATAATGAAAAATCAGAGAAACAAAAAAGAGAAAAATATAATGCGGATAAAATATTTAAGAAAAATAATTTAAACGAAACACAAGAAAAAGTGCAGATGGTTAAGCATAAATAGTTTAAGTGGTATCAAAAGATATTTTATAAAATTTTAAATGTATTTGGAAAAAAATAATAATAAAAACCTTGTAAAAATTTATCTAAAAATGTATCATAGATTCTGATAAAAGATGGGAGAAAATAATGGAAGAAAAGAAAAAAATAAAAATTAGTTTAAAGACTACTATATTAATTATTTTAATAATATTAGCATTAATATTTGGGATAATATTCTTAATATATAATATTCAAACTACACCGTCTAGTAATAGTACAGTATCTACAGGTTTTACGAGTACAACAACCATATATTCAGATACTAAAAAAGATATTCCAACAAATTCAAATACAAAATATAATATATATTCAACATATTTAAACTATTCTTCTGATGTTGAATTAGATAACATATTTGTTACGTCTAATAATGAATTAGAGCAATATTTATATAAATGTATTGGAACAGATCCAGTTTATATGAAAATTGAAAATGAGAAAACATCAATTATTGAGTATTTTAATGATGATTTTTTTGAAAAACATAATTTGGCAATAGAAATGTATGAGGAGTCATCATCAAATCATAATTATTCTATAATTAGTGTTGTAAAAAATGATACTACAGGTACAATAAATATTAAGGATGATTTTTATACATATGGTGGACTATTAACACCAAAGATAAAGCTTGTTTTTATTACATTAGACAAGAAAATTAAAAATGTAAATTTTGATATTTATAGGACTACAACCAATAATAGCTATGAAAGCAATTTTGAAATGATGTTTATTGCGAGTATTATTATTTTGATTACTGTTATAATTATAGTTTCAGTGATAGTTTCAAGACATAATCATAAAGTAGCTAATAAAACTAGTTTAAATAGCAATACAAAAAAACATAAACCTATAAAGAGAGTAATAATTGGTATTATTATAGCGGTATTAACAGTAATAGTATTATTCTTTGCAATTGTATTTTATGAAGCTGTAATGATGCCTAATACAATAGTATATAAACCAATTATATATTTATATCCAACTGAAGAAATTAAATTGTCTGTAGGATTAGGAAATAAAGAAAATATAACTTGTTCATATCCACAATACATTGATGGATGGAATGTCCTTGCTAAAACAAATGGAGACTTAGTAGATTTAAATACAAAAAGAACTTTATATTCTCTTTATTATGAAAGTAGAAATGCTATTAATTTTAATGTTAAAGAAGATGGATTTATAGTACAAGGAAAAGATACAATTACTTTCTTAGAGGAAAAATTAGCTATATTAGGATTGACGGAAAGAGAAGCAGAAGAATTTATTGTTTATTGGTTACCAAAGCTAGAAGCTAATAAATATAATTATATAAGGTTTGCCACGTTGGAAGAGATAAATGCTAATATGCCATTAAATTTTTCTGTAGAACCGGATACTTTAATAAGAGTTTTGATGACATACAAAGGATTAGATAAACCAATAGATATAAAAGAACAAACTTTAGAAAAAGTAGAAAGAAAAGGATTTGTAGTTGTTGAATGGGGTGGAACAGAAATTAAATAATTAAAAAGTATTATATGTAGAACCTAAAAAACTTAAAAAATAAGTATTTTAGGTTCTTTTGCTATTGAAATTAATGCAATAGTAATACAGTAGATGTTATATATTCAAAAAAATAAATAGCTAAATAAGAGGTAAAAAAATTTTTCAAATTATAAAAAAATATATATAAACAAAATTTTATATGTTATAATATGAATTAGTATAAAAAATGAAAAGTGAGAGGAAACATGATAAAAGAAATTATAAAATATGGAGAAGCAGAAGTTACATATAAAAGCAAGCAATTATTAGCAGAAAAGCCCAAGCTATACAATTTATTTTGGGAAACTACACTTAGGTGTAATGCAAAATGCAAGCATTGCGGTAGTCGAGCGGGAGAGAATATTAAGTTAGATGATGAATTAACTACTGAAGAAATAAAAAAAGCTTTACTAAGTATTGCAAAAAAATATGATGCCAGAAAAATTTTATTAAATATAACTGGTGGAGAACCATTAGTAAGAGAAGACCTTTTTGAAGTAATGAATTTTGCTAATAAACTAGGCTATCATTGGGGAATGACAACAAATGCTATGTTAATAAATGATGATAAAATTGAAAAAATGAAAAAAAGTGGAATGACAACGATTTCTATAAGTCTAGATGGATTAGAACAATCACATGATGAATTTAGAGGAGTTAAAGGTTCATATTCAAAAATAATAGAAAATATAAAAAAATTAAAAGCTGCCAATTTTTTAAAATATTTACAAATAACAACGGTTGTAAACAAACTAAATATAAAAGAACTAGAAGAAATGTATAGCAAAATAAGAGAACTTCAAATTGATTCGTGGCGAATAGTAAATATGGATCCAATAGGGAGAGCAGAAGATAATAAATATTTAGCATTAAATAAAGAAGATTATAAATACTTATTAGATTTTATAAAACAGAAAAAGAAAAAATCAAAATTTGATGTTACTTATGGATGTACTCATTTTGTTGGAATGAAGTATGAAGGAGAAATTAGAAATAATATGTTCTTTTGTGTAACTGGTTTTACAACTGGAAGTATTTTATACAATGGAGACATCTATGTATGTCCAAGTGTTGAGAGAAGAAAAGAGCTTGTACAAGGAAATGTTAGAACTGATGATTTTGTAGATGTTTGGGAAAATAAATTTAAATGGTTTAGAAATTTAGATAAACTAAAATGTAAAGAATGTGAAAATTGTAAAGACTGGAAATACTGTAGAGGAGATTCTTTAGATACATGGGATTTTAATAATAATAGACCCAAATTATGTTTAAGTAAAATTTTGGAAGGGGTAGGAAAAAATGAATAAATTAAGAAAGATATTTACAAGTTTTTTTGCATTTTTTACAAGTATGATATCAAAAGTATTAGCTGTTTCACCAGAAGAAATGGCTAGGGTAGAAATTAAATATGGAGTATTCGAAGAACCATCTATGGGAGAAAAAATTTTAAGAATAGTAAAAAATGCTTTTCCATTAGTATTGTTTATTATAGGATTATCTGTTGTTTTTAGAAAAAAAGTAAGTAAAAAAGTAAAAATTATAATAATATCAATATTATTAATTATAGGAATTCTACTAATTGCAAACAATTATTAGAAAATATATTAAGTTTTATATAAATAAAGGAGCAAAAAAATGAAAATAAAAGTAATAGGAACAGGAGCAATATACACAAAATACAATAGTGCATGCACACTAATAAACAATGAACTAATAGTAGACATGCCAAATGGAACACTAAAACAACTACTAAAAATGAACATAAAACCAGAAAACATAAAAACAATAATAATAACACACTTACACGGAGACCATACAGCTGACTTACCATTCTTCTTTGAATATGTCTTTGAATTTTTAAAAGACAAAAGAGAAATAACAGTAATAGGACCCAAAGGAATAAAAAATAAAATAGTAGAACTATCAAATGCATACAACTTTGAAAATGAAGAGGAAATAAACAAAAACTTCAACTTAAAATACATAGAATTCGAAGAAGAAAAAGAAAATGCAAATATCTTAGATTACAAAATAGAAGCTGTTAAAGTCATACACGGAAAAGAAAAAATTGCCTATGGTTATATTATAAATCAAAAATTAGGATTCACAGGAGACTGTGGAATGTGTGATGGTGCAAAATACATTTTTAAAAATTCAAAAATTGTAGTATCAGATTGTAGTTCAAGAAATATAAACAACACGCATTTAGATATAGATGAAATAAAACAAATAAAAGACAACGCAAAAGTATATTGTACACATATGGTAGATAGAACTAGAGAAAGATTACAAAAAGAAAACATAGAAAATTTTATCATTGGAAAAGATGGAGATGAATTTGAAATATAATTGAATTCTAATATAATGATATTTAAAATAACGTGCAAGAAATGGTATGAAATAATTGTTTTT
>CAKPLX010000057.1 GCA_934167785.1 uncultured Bacilli bacterium | reverse complement strand
ATCAAAATTGTGCAAACAGCAGTTTGCAGGCACCGATGTTCATATGGTGCTTGCAGGTGCTACTGGACAGGGTAAATCTGTTACTCTGAACTCTATAATTTATGGCTTTTGCTTGGAGTATGCTCCATGGGAAGTGCAGCTTGTACTTTGCGATGCAAAGATTGTAGAGTTTAAGTCTTATGCAGTACAGACGCCTATGCCACATATTAAGAGTATTGCGGCTACTGATGATGCAGATTATATAATTTCTGTGTTGGCAGACCTCGAAAGAGAGATGTCGCTATGGAACAACATCTATGTTGACAATGATGTAAAGAACATTTCTGACTTTAGAAAAAAGACAGGTTTGTGCATACCAAGGCATGTTATCGTTATTGATGAGTTTCAGACCATGCTTAAGAAAGCTGGAAAGAAATCTAATGAAATTATGCGTATTTTGTATAGCTTTGCAAAGCTGGGACGAAACACGGGATTTCATTTATTATTAGCTTCACAGGAGATTGGATCTGATATCCCTAAGGATGTACTTAGTAATATCAAGATTCGTGCAGCAGTAGGATGTACCTCTAGCGTTTCGGAGCTTATTTTGAATAATGATGCAGCAAAAAATAACTATGGTAAGGTAGGGCGGTTGATTATCAATAACAACATTGAAGGTAATCCAAGAGCAAATAATGTGAACGTAAGAGTTCCTTATATGCCGGATGATCAGCGTATCGCTATTGGACAAGATGTTATTTCGGTATGTCATCAAACACCATTCAGACAAGTATTATCCTTTTACGATGCCACAGATTTAACACCTGAGGATAAATACAAGGAATACTTGCAACGTTTTAAGCAAACTAGTAATCGTGTCTTGCTAGGAGAACCCTCGTATGTTACCGATGATCCGGAGCAGATAGTAAAGCTTAACTTTTCTACAACTCTGGGAGAGACAAACATAGTTGTGTTAACACCGAGTCCTGCTAATCAAGAAAGATACTTTAAAATGTTGAGAAGCAATATCGAGCTTTTTTCTAATACGCAGAATTTGATTATTAATTTGGACAAGATGTTCCAAGACAAATGTGATGCATCATCTTTGGCGACTGCCGGTTTTTATTCAGAAAAACGATTTTTCGATAATGATGTATTAAATCTATCATTCACATTAGTAGCGAGAAGAAAGCTATGTTTAGCTATTGATTCATTAGTCTTTAGCGCACCAATGCAGTCTGATGGCAATGATGATGCTTTTTATCGTGAATTTGTAAAAGGATCAGAGCAGGACACAGAGTTGAATAGACAACGCTTCAAAGCAGGTATGTATTTATTGGGTAATGATGCTCAGCTTATAAAAATGTTTGGATTTGCAAATGCAAATAAAGAAGAACGTTATAAGCAGAGTTTGAAACAGGTGGCAATAGCGATTGATTCCATAGTTACTACTTATAAGTGTCCTGATTGCATGATTGAAGTTAAGCATATGCCTTACATCTTTACTTGGATCTTAGGTGCCGACCGTATGATGGGACTTGGTAGGGATTCAAAGGTTGCGAATGTTGAGAAACTGAAGCAGTTTATGCAGGATTGTTCTGATGTGAATATGGGATATTTTGTTTTCATGTCAGCTGTCGAAGATATGAAAGATCTGTTCAATGGTGTAAACTGGGTAATTATTGATGGTGCTCAGTCTCGCGAGTTGACACAAATAAAGGCTGCTGATGATTTCCCAGATACAGTTAGTAAACAGCTAGGAGTTTTGTTTACTAGAGTGCCTGTAGGTGATATGCCGAAGTGTGTTAAATTCAAAAAGATGCGTTTACAGGATGAAATTCTGTAATATTGGATGGTTGTGTAAAAGCAGCCATCCAATTTTATGTTAGGAGGTGATCCCATGTTTAGCATGCATCAATTTGCAGGTGAAACTATTGAGGTACCAAAAGAGAAAAAAGAAACCACAGCAGCTGAGACAGTTGTTTCTCGTAGATGGCATTGCCCTAAATGTGGATGCTCCAGATACGACAGCACATCTTTTGTGAATCAAGCAGGAGTTTTTAGTAGAAATTATTCAGCCAGTGCTTCTGAATTTATAAGTGTTATTTGTAGTGAGTGTGGTTTTACAGAATTATACAAAGCTGACAAATTTAATAGTTGATGGAGGTTGGGAATGTATAAATTACGTAGAGAGGATTATGTAAATTTCTCTTTTGATGAATATGAGAGAGAGTTAAACCAACGTAATTATATTGTGTATGATCGTGATAAGATGATCAAGACCTTAGCTTATGAAGATTGCTTAGTGGATACTTTGCGTAAGGATCTAACCGATTATATGCTATATAAGAGCTGTGGCGATTATAGCTATCTTGAAAAGTCAGTAGTAATCCGGTTTTTGATGGAATATGAGAATTGCCCCGAAAGATACTTTATTACTAAAAAGAGTGCAGATTATTCACTGGATAGTAAAAAAGTATTAGAAAAACTGTTACAAAATGGACATGCTGTGTATTTCATTGAAAAATATATGCAGCTAAGATCTCTTATTTCCAGAAACGGAAAAATAAGAGGTTACACTACCAGAAATACACAGAAAGCAGGAGTTAATTGTGATGGCATCGAGTTGTCAAAATTAGTATTCCATGTAAATCAACAGAAAAATATGAGATACAATTATAAGGAAGAGGATATTATTGCTATCCCAAAATCTTATAATGATTGTATTTCTGTTGATAATGATTATTTTCTGGCATGGGGAGATTTTGGGCAATCGGATTTCCGAATTGCGTATAACCTATTCTTACGCAGCTTGGAGAACGATAAAATCATGAATGCTTATGATGATAAGTACGAGGCGCTTGCTCGTATGGTTGCAGCATCAGAGGGTGTTACGTTTGATTTGGATCGGTTTAAGGAGGAGCGGCAGTTATACAAGCGTTTAACCTTAGCTACTGTATATGGCACGAGAAATTCAGTAGTTGCTTCTGAGCAACCTTTTATTAAAAAGATGGTGGATTTCATTTACAGATGTCCTAAATATGTTGAATACGAAAAACGTATAAAGGATCGAATTGATATTGGGTTGCCTTTATACGTAGAAAGTTACTTTGGGCATCTGGAGGGTATTAGTAATAAGTACAATCCAACGGATTTATTGAATGATGCTCTGAATGCCCCAGTACAGTCTGGAACTAGTGAGATTGTATGCTTGACTACTCTCGCAATACTTAAGCAGTTCAGAGATCTTGGGTACGATGAGGATGACATAAGTGTGTACTATGTCAGACATGATGAACCGGTATTTCGTATACACAAGAAAGTATTAAAGGATATCTGGATATTGAACCAGTTTAGCCAGATACTGATTGATGACTGGACGCCTTTGCGAATGGATTTTAATTTTGGTTATTATTACAAAAAAACTGATGAAGATTTGGAAAATCAGGTACATGTAAATTATGAGATGCATCAGGACAAAATAGAACAAATTGATTTTGGAAATACAATTAATGATTTTTATCCTATGCCACCTGTATTTACACTAAATGTATCTAAGGTGGACACGCCTGATAATAAGAGTATTTACACATTATACTGTGCGGATAAGAATATGGTTCAATATTCATTATTGAATGTAAAAGTTGATGATGAACTCGAATACTTGATTACTCTGGTAAGCAAGTTAGAGCCGGATATTGTAAGGGCTGGTTATAAAGGAATTAGAATAATTCAAAATATAACACATGATGAAAAAGAGTCTTTTATCGGGGATTCCTATATTAATGTGCAATACAGGAATGATAGTTCAATGTCACCAGCTTTTTTACTTGGAAATTATATGTATGTTCGCTATGCTAAAAAGCTTGGATTAGATTATGATGTGAACAGAACACCGCTGGAATCAGATGCAGCTTTTATAAACAGTGTTCAAGATCTGGATCTAGGAGGTGTTATATGAGCGGTAAAGCAAAAACCATTATAAGTTCATTAGCTATAATTCTTGCTTTTGGTGCTATCTTTGCTTTAGTAGCTTATCTGCGAAATGGACCATTAAAAATGTTTAATTCGGAGGATGAGCAAACTAAAGAGTGTTCCTACTTGGAAGACAAATATAACGAAAAATTCATAAAGTATAGTGAGGGAGATACTACAATGTATGTTCCGGAAAGTAATACAGCAATAGGTGTTACTGTTACGGAGCAAGAAGGGTATCTATTTGATGACTACGTAGAACAGAAAACTCAATATGAGTTAAAAAATGATCTCCTTAATAAAATGCAAAATGATTGCGTGATTAGCTCAAAAATAGTGAACGGAATTATCGAAATCACTGTAGTCTTTTCCGGAAACCTTATAACAGACAGCTTAGTGGATTTTTCTGCAGATACATACTTCAGAATTGAATTTTATGAAGTAGAGGCTTCAGAGTTAGAAACCTTGAAATCTGATAGGTCAAAGAATATAAATGCAACAAAACGATACAAGATCTATAATTTTCCAGAATACATTGTGGAGGATTTAAGATGAAGCAAATGAATAATTTTAATAAGGAGATTACTATAACTGAGCAATATTATAATGAGTTATTAAATTTTAAGCAGGCATACTGTGAACTTGTTAAAGATATTGCCAATTGTTGTATAGAGGAAGGTTCTTCTGTCAGTGTGGCAGAAGAACCTTTATTGCTTATAGTTTCACGAGTAAATGAAATAAACAGGAGAATGAACAAATGAATGAACGGATGATGATAAAAACTATTGATTCTGTCATAGCCGGTTTTGATGAATACAAACAGACCCCCTTGCGTGAGTTAGCCAGGGAGTCTGTTATTCTTTTAGCAGATACTTTGGATCCTGACAATCATTCAATAAAGGATATTGTTAAGCAGCAGCTTGATTATTTTAGCGATATGTTTGCTAAGGAATATGAACTTTGGAAGCAGCAAGGAGAGATACCAGTTTGGTTATTAAGCTGCAGAATGTACAAAGCTTTTTACATCTATTTTAATGGATATGGGCAGCGAAATATTTTTGCAACATATCAGGTGTTACAGCTCTTAGACTTAGATCAAAGATTGCTGGAGATATATTTTCCACAATTACACTGGGGCAAGGATTATTACCCAGTGGATCAGGAAGTGTATATGGGAGTTACAAGGGTGTTTCCTGTTATTCATAATAGAATGGGTTCCGCAGAGGATGCATTAGCTGTAGCAGTAAAGTGCGGCATCGCAGGTAAAGTAAAACCAGTTACAGAATCTAAGAAAATGGATTTATTTTAGGAGGACAAGATGATTAGATATTCAGGCAATTTAGGTGATTTTGAGTACGACGAAAATGAATATTCAATTGATACCGTGGCAACAAAAGACTCAATCACATACATAGGAACTACGGGAAAAACCATAATTCCCAAGGGATTGAAGGATGCTAATGGGCTATTTATTGGTTTTAAGGGAGAAATGATTGATATTTCTGGTTCAGATACAAGTGAAATTATTGTATTCGATGAAATGTTTGCAAGATGTCCGAACCTTAAGATGATTGTTGGTATTGAAACAATGAATGTCGCATCCGGTAAGAGTTTTACTTTAATGTTTGATGGAGCAAATTCACTGAAAGAGCTTGATCTACATAATTGGGATATGAGTAAAGCTGAAAATGTTGATCTAATGTTCTGGCAGTGCAAAAATTTAGAAAAACTGAATTGTGAGAATTGGCAGCTACCAAAATGTGAATCAGCTGCATTATTTGTTTCACATTGTTATGCTTTAATTGAGCTCAATGTAAAGAATTGGTATGCGCCTAATATAAGAAACGTTTCTAAATTTGCATGCGGGTGTCATAACTTGAAGCAGTTGGATTTAGAAAGCTGGTCATGTAGCAATTTAGAAAAAGTACAGGGAATGCTTGCAGGATGTCCTGCCTTAAAACGACCAGATTTTTCAAGTTGGGGTTTAAGCGATTACGATATTGTAAGAATCTTTAACGATACATCAGATAATTTCGATAAAATGGGACTCTTTTAATACGATCATGCTGGCTTTCTAGCCAGAAAGGTGGTTAATAAAATGAGAAAAAGACCAGTTCAGTGTGACAAAACAGTATTAAAAGAGGGAGAGAGCTTTGCATGCATCATCTTAAAAGTAGATGGAGAACTCTTGATGAATGTCAAAGATATCTCGCAAGAGAAACCAGATAGTCTGGAGGATCTTGAGAGCATGTTTGAAGATCAATATGGATTAACGCTCTTGCGAGTATTTCCTGTGATTGTAACAGAGAAAGATGTTTCACAAAGACGCATAAATCCATATGATTGGCTTACTTATGAGGATTATCGAGAGATCTGCATTAAACTGTGTGAACGTAATTGTAAAGAATATACGTTTCGGTTTGACAAGCGCGGACATGTCAATGATTGTAGTGAAACAATTGCTGCTGTCCCGCAGGGTGATGGACTAGGATTTACTTTGCCTGTGCAAGTTTTCTTTGAAAATGTTGTCTCATTTGCAGACTTTGTAGCTTATGTAAAAAATTGTATAAGATCTATGCCGCAATTGGATTTCGAAAAGCTATTTTTCAATAGGAATCTGGAGGCACAACTAATCAACACTGCAAAGAATGCAGAGCTATTAGAAAAAGTCCCTCATAAAGATGTTTTAGATTTATCAGTAATTTTACGCTTTTCTGATTCAGAATTCTCCGTAATTATTACTAATGATCTCTGTGAGTTATACGATTTCTCGTTTGAGCAGCTATTAGAAAAAGCTTTGAGTAAAATCAAGTTTTCTATTATGTCATTGCAACAATTTTTGGAAGAAAGATACAAGGAGAGCTTTCCTTTTCAGGATGAAATGCTATTGCGCATAGCATCAACTGGAGCATACGGAGCTATTGCACTTGTTTCTGATGAATTAAAAGTGTATGCAAAGGAGCATGATACGGATTTAGTTCTAATACCTAGCAGTACTCAAGAAATCTTAGCTCTTAAGGCTTCGAAAGAGGATATAGATATAGATGAAATTAAAGCGCTAGTGAAAGAAACTAATTCCCTTTTCGTAGCTGAGGAGATTTATCTGTCTGATAATGTTTATTACTACGACAGATTGAGTGATGAAATGCAAATTATCTAGTTTTAGTAGGAGTACCTGTAACAAGGTACTCCTATTTTTGAGGTGATGTCATGGATTATAAAGAAAAAACGAATAAAGAAATATTAAATCTTTATAGGACGCAGGGAATTCAAAAAACATTAGCAGTAACAAGGTGTATGCTGGAATCTGCTACACATAAAAAGGATATACATT
>CAKPLX010000056.1 GCA_934167785.1 uncultured Bacilli bacterium | reverse complement strand
TCTTTGATTTATTTAGTCGTAAATTATTATATCAAAGGACTTTCTTTTTGTATATTCCGAAACCATTTTACACTATTTTAAATTACCAAAATTTGACAAAAATTTGATAAAGGTATATTATAACTATAATAAAAATAGGAGTCGAAAAAAGGAAGAAAAAGAAATGAAAATAAAAGAAACAATAAAAAATATAATATTATGGATAATAAGTACATTTTTTATAATAACATTCATAGTATACCTAAGACAAATACCAATACCATCAATATGTATATTAATAGCAGGAATAATGTTATTACCACCAATAAATAAAAAAATAAAATTAAAATTACAAGAAAAGGGAAACAAATACATAATATCAAAAAACATAATTATATTTGTTTTCATTTTAATATTTTTTGTTAATGTTCCAGCAAATCAAAACACTAATATAAATGCAACTAATACTGAAAATATAACAACAAACCAAAATAAAATAACAGAAAACGAAACAATAGAAATTCCAGAAATAAAAAATACAATAGAAACGAATGGAACATACACAGGACACAGAGAAAATGGTAAAAAATCAGGAACAGGAACATTTAAATGGAATGATGGAACTGTATATGAAGGAGAATGGAAAGAAGATAAAATAAATGGAAAGGGAAAGCTAACAATACCAGACAAAGGAACATATGAGGGGTATTTTGAAAATGGTCAAAAACAAGGGCAAGGAAAATATACTTTTCAAAATGGAGATATATATGAAGGAAGCTTTTCACAAGATAAAATGTCAGGACAAGGAAAATATACATTTTCAAATGGCGATACATATTATGGCGAGTTCTTAGATAACCAATTTAATGGACAAGGAACTTATACAATAAATGGAAAGTCTTATACAGGAACATGGAAAAATAATGAATATAAAAAATAAAAAGTAATATAGGAGGAAATTATGGAAGAAGGAAAAGAAAAACTAATTCCAAAATTAAATAAAAAAATAAGTGATTTTTTATATGAAGAAGAAGGAAATATTAGTAGAGGAAAAATATTGACAGTAGGATCATTGTTATTGATTGCAGGAATAATATTTGCAGATGAAGTATATGGTGCACATAGATCACATTCATCTCATTCCTCACACTCTTCACATTCATCATCTAGTTATTCTGGACATGGAAGCCATCAAAGTCATCAGAGTCACCAGAGCCATCAAAGTAGTAGTACACATAGTAGTCATAGCAGTAGTAGTTCAGCTACATCAAGTGGAACAACAAAATCAGTAGTACCAACAACTCCAACTAATACTACTGTAACAAATAGTACATCAGCAAGTAGTACAACAACAAAAGTTCCTACAGAAACGACACCTACATTCCAAAAACCACAAATACCACCAACAACACCAGTAATAGAATAGGAGAATTAGATGGAAAAGTTATATAAAATAGAAAAAAATTATGCAGAGATTATATTAAATACAAAACTATATCCAGTTATAGCTATAAAAAAAGCACTCAGTAACTATACGAAAAATATATATGTGAAAATAGATTATGAAGATGAAAAAAATATAAAACTCCAAATAGTGCCAAAAGAAAATATGTCAAAAGAAGAACTAGAAAAAACAATAGGAGAATTATATAATGAACTTTTTAATGAAACTTTAAGATATGAAATATCTATAGAAACTAGAAATTTAAGAGAACTAATTGTTGGAAGAGCTTTATATACGACATGTATAGACACTAAAACAGAAGAAGAAAAAAGCGAAGAATTATCAAAAGAAAAATTAGAAGATTATAATATAGATGAAATAGCAACAAACTGGTTTAGCAAATTAGAAAATAAATAGGAGAAGAAATGTTACCATATATACAAAGTATAATCGCAATAATACTAGGAGTAGTATCATCAGTAACAGATTTAAAAAATAAAAAAATATACAATAAAAATATAATAGTAGCACTTTTTATAAGTGCTATTAGTTATGTAATATTATACAAACAAATAGAAATAAAATATGTATCTAACTTTACATTAAACTTAATAATTTCAATGTTAATATCATTTGCATTTTATTATTTTAAAATTTGGGCTGCAGGGGATGCAAAGTTATTTTTGACAATAACATTTATGATACCATATGAAATATACGAAGTAGAAATAAACAACGTATTTCCTTCATTAAATTTATTAATAATTATTTTTTGTATAGCATTTATATATGTATTTTTTGAGACAATATTTTTATGGTTTAAAGATAAAAATAGACTAGAAAAATTAAAATTATCAAGTTTTAAAAAAGATGATATCTATGAATTTATAATTCAATATTTATTAGGATATCTTATAACAATTTTTTTTAATAATATCTTGAATAAGTTCTTTTTAGACTTTAGATTAAGCAATCAGGGACTTTTATTATTATGTAATATGCTTGTGTTAATATTTACATATAGAATAGTAAAAACAAGAAAAAGTAGTTTGACACTAATAGGAGTGTTTTTCTTATTAAATTTTGCTTATTATTTTAAATATGGATTTGAAATATATTCCATAAATTTAAAAATGTTATTATTAGTATTTATAATTATAATATTTAGAAGAGTATCAGAAAAATATAATTATGAAGAAATAAAAATTAACGATTTAAAACCAAGAATGATATTATCATATGGAAGTGTTTTAAGATTTTTTAATTCAAGAGTAAAAGGCTTACCTAAAACAACAACAGAAACAACAGATTCTAGATTAACAGAAGAAGAAGTGGAAAGCATAAAAAGATGGAGTAAATCATCCAAAGGTTTAGAGACAATAGTAATAGTAAAACATATGCCATTTGCACCATTTATACTGGCTGGAGAATTGGTATTTTTTATATTAAGATTATATAGTTAGGAAGAGAGAAAATGCAAAATAGACCATTTATATTAAAAGGAAATATAAGTATAAAAAATAATGATGAATATATTATTGGAAAAATCATAAAAAATAAAAATGTAGAAGAAAAACAAGAATATATACAGATATTAGATAATCAAAATATAAATCAATATGAAAAAGGTTATAAAGGATATATTTTTGAAAATAAACCACAAAATATTGATATAGAAAATATAAATATCTGTTATGAAGTAGAAAATTTTAATACATTAATTGATTATGATGTTGTAGAAATAGTTAATAACAAAAATATAAAAGTATTATACAGAGATGATTCAGAAGATAATGCTATTGTTGTAACAAATCAATGTAATTCTAATTGTATTATGTGTCCAGATTCAGATGTCGTTAGAAATACAAAAGAAAATCCGGATATTAAAAAAATATTAGAACAAATACACTGCATACCAGATGATACAAAGTATATTACAATAACTGGAGGAGAACCAGGAATATTAAAAGATAATATATTTAAGGTTTTGTCAGAATGCAAAAAATGTTTACCAGAAACAGAATTTTTATTTTTAACAAATGGAAGAATTTTTGCTAATACAGATTTTACAAACAAATTTAAAGAGAATATTCCTGAATTTATAAGAGTTGCAATACCAATTTATGCTGATAATAAAGAATTACATGATAGTATTACAAGAGCATCAGGAAGTTTTAACCAAACAATATGTGGAATAAAAAAATTACTAAAAAGAAAAATAGATATAGAAATTAGAGTTGTTGTTACAAAAATGAATTATAAATATTTGAATAATATTGCTCAATTTATTATAAAAGAAATTCCAAATATAAAAATGGTTAATATAATGGCTTTAGAGATGACTGGTAATGCATATAAAAATAGAGATGATGTATGGATAAATTTTGATGTTGTTAAGGATTATTTATATCAGGCTTGCTTAACAATAGTAGAAGCGGGAATAATAGTTAATTTATATAATTTTCCATTATGTTGCATAGATGAAAGATTATATAGTATTGCACATAAAAGTATTAGTGATTATAAAATTAGATTTAAAAAAGAATGCGAAGATTGCTCGGTAAAACAAAATTGTGGAGGATTTTTCAATTCAACAATAAACGTAAAAGAAATAAAAGTAAAACCGATAAAATAAAGGGGAATAAAAATGTACCAATTAAATTATTTCAATTTTAAAGAAAGAAAAAATAATTATCTTATAACAAATGATATGGGACAATTTGCTTTTGTGCCAAAAAGCGAATTTAAAAAGATGATAAAAAAAGAAAAATTAAATGAAAAAACATATAATGAATTAATAGAAAAAGGCTTTATATTTGAAGGAAGTGAAGAAATTTTTGCAACAAAAGTATCTTTAAAAGTAAGAAAACAAAAAGAATATTTATTAGTACCAACAACACTACATATATTTGTAGTTAGTAAAAATTGTAATTTTAACTGTATATATTGCCAAGCTGGAAAATTAAATAACAATAATGATTATAAAATGACAAAAAATATTGCAAAAAAAGCGGTGGATATAGCTTTACAATCACCAAGTAATTATTTGACTTTTGAATTTCAAGGAGGAGAACCATTAACAAATTTTGAAGTTATAAAATACATAGTAGAATATTCAAAAGAGGTAGGAAAAGAAAAAAAGATAGAGTACAATTTAGTTTCAAATTTAACATTATTAACAGATGAAATAATGAAATTTCTTATTGATAATGATATATCAATATGTACATCTATTGATGGAAATAAAGAAATTCAAAATAAAAATAGACCATATGCCTATAAGGATTCTTATCAAGAAACAGTAAATAAAATAATACAATTAAGAAAAAACGGAAAAAATGTTAATGCAATAGAAACTACAACAAAATATAGTTTAAAAAATTATAAAGAAATTGTAGATGAATATATAAATTTAGGACTTGAAAATATATTTATAAGACCCTTAACAAGATTAGGAAAGGCAGATGAAAACTGGAAAAATATAGGATATGAAGCAAAGGAATTTTTAGATTTTTATAAAAACACCATAGAATATATTATTGAAAAAAACAAAAAAGGATTTAATTTGGTAGAAGGATACAGCAGTATTTTATTGAAAAAAATATTATCTAATAATCCAATAAACTATATGGAATTACGTTCACCATGTGGAGGAGTAATAGGACAATTAGCTTATTATTATGATGGAAATATTTATACTTGTGATGAAGGTAGAATGTTGGCAGAAATGGGAAATGACAGTTTTAAATTAGGAAATGTAGAAAGTAGTTCTTATATAGAATTAATGGAAAGTAATACTACAAGGGCAATGTGCGTATCTTCATGTATAGAATGCTTGCCATATTGTAGCAATTGTGTATATATGCCATATTGTGGAACATGTCCGGTAATTAATTTAGCACAAGATGAAAACATTTTTGCGAGTTATCCAAAAGAATTTAGATGCAAAATTTATGGTGGAATTTTAGATATATTATTTGATTATATTGAAAAACAAGATAATGATGTAATAGAAATTTTTAGAAAATGGATTTAAAAAAGTCCTCCTACTGTATTGACAGCTATCAATTGATAGTTTATAATATAATTATAATAATAAAAAGAGGGAAGATAAATGGCAAATGGATACAGATTAAGTAAGGGAGCAGTTCAAATTTTTTTAAATGAGTTAAAAGGAATACTAAGTGAAAAACAAGTTATATTAAATATAATAGAAAGAGAAGATAAAGAAAAAGGATATAACTTATCTGATTGTAGAGCAGAATTAGGAATTGATAACAATGATATAAAAGAATATCTGAAAGATTTATCAATTGAAAATTATGTAGAAACATGCGATGATGAAAGAAATAAAAATTCAAATTCATATTATGTTTTTGGAAAATTTGTAAATGAAAAAGAAATATACATAAAAGTAAAAATACAAAGTTATGATAAAAAAATTGTTGTATGCATGTCATTTCATTTTGCAGAATACAAATTAAATTATCCATATAAATAGGAGGTATGTTATGGGGGACAACATAAAAATATTAGGTAAAAAAAATATTTTTTGTTCTATTTGTGAAGAGGAACACGAAGTAGAACTTATTGAAAAAAACAAGAAATGTATAATAAAAGGAGAAAGTGTAGAATATAAAGAAAAATTTTATAGATGTACTAAATACAAAGAAGAAAATACATTCCAAACAAGTGAATTATGGAACGAAGGATTAATAAGGAGTTTAGATGCTTATAGGAAAAATAAAAATTTATTAACATCAAAAGAAATAAAAGAGATAAGAAAAAAATATGGAATAACACAATTGGAATTTGCAAGATTATTAAATTTAGGAGATATAACTATTACTAGATATGAAACAAAACAAATCCAAGATATATCAATAGATAATATGATTAAAGAGGTTAATGATAATTCTATTTTTGCATTAAATTTATTAAATAAAAATAAAGATAAGTTTGAAGAAACAAGATATTTGGAAATAGAAAATAATATAAAAAATGTAATAGATAGAAATATAATTCCATATTTAAATGAACAAGAATTAATTGGAAAATATATAAAATTCGATGTTGAAACAATAGAAAATGGCTATTCTATACTTAATATACAAAAACTAAAAAATATAGTTGGCTATATAGTAAAAAAATTAGGAAATGTAAAAAAGGTCGTTTTAATGAAATTGTTATGGTATTCTGATTCAGTAAGCTTTAAAAGAAATGAAAAATCAATGACAGGATTGGTATATATTCATATGCCATATGGGGCATTACCAATAGGACATGAAGAAATTATAAAGTTATCTTCTGTAAAAAGTGAAATTTATATAAACCAAAATGAATATGAAGAATATCGAATAACTTATAATGATGAATATAAAATTAGTAACATCACTAAAGATGAAAAAGAAATATTGAATGAAGTAATAGAAAAATTTGGTAAGTATAAAAGCTCGGAAATAGCAAATTATATGCATAAAGAAAAAGCATATAAAGAAACAAAGGAAAAAGAAATAATTTCATTTGATTTAACAAAAGAATTAAGAGAATTTTAGAAAATAAAAATTAATATGAATATAAAACTCAAGTTTTTAGTTCTTGAGTTTTTATATTATGTATAATCAAATAAAATATTTATAAAAATTTTTCAAATTACTTGATACAAAAACAGCAATATGGTAAAATTAAAAATGTGATTAAAAATAAAAAGGAGAAAAACAATGGAAGAAAACGAAATCGATTTAAAAGAAATTTTATTAGACTTTTGGAACAAAAAAGTACAAATAATATTAATAATAGCAATATTTATGCTAATAGGAATAATGTACACAATAGCGTTTGTAAAACCAGTTTATACATCATCAACAACACTATTACTAGCAACATCA
>CAKPLX010000055.1 GCA_934167785.1 uncultured Bacilli bacterium | reverse complement strand
CCAACTTTATATAGTTCACCCTTTTTTGCATTTTTTATAATATCATGTGCTGGTTCAAAATAAGCATCCATACTATCTGCATAATTTATAATAATTACTTCTAACATTTTTGGAAGAACTAGTGCACCCCACTCACTATATTCCTTCATATGGCTTCCTATCATATGAATAACTTGATTTTTAAATTGTTCATCTATTTCATATTCCTTTAGATAATTTTCAACAATATGAGTTCCCTCATATGAATGCCCTAATAATGCCATACTATTTCCATTTATAGAATCATAATTTTCTTCTCTAAAATCATTAAAATCGTTACATTTTCCTATATCATGAAGTAAAGCTCCAAAAATAACTAAATCTTTGTCAACTTCTAAATCTGAATATAAGTTACATATTTCAATAGAATTTCTTGTAACACTATATATATGATATAATAATCCGCCTTTATAAAAATGATGAGAACCCGGTGTTGCTGGTTTATTTAGTAATTTTTCTTTATAATCTGCAAAAGCCTTTTGAGCAACTTCTTTTAATATTGGATTTTTAATTTCGTTACTATAATTAATACATTCATTATATATTTTTTCTAAGTTAATTTCTTTCATTTTTACTTTTCCTCCCTTATTTCTAACTAAAAAATTATTTTAAAAATTCATCCTCTATCATTACTTTACCATTTTCTATTTTTACTTTTCCTCCAATTGGAATTATGCTATTAACAATTTTATGTCCAAAGCTATCACATTTAATAATTGGAAATTTATATTCTTTTGTATATTCAAGTAATATATCTTCCATTTGAGGATATGTATTTCCATCTTTTTGTAAAGCATAATTATAACCAATTACAACTCCATTTATTTTATCAAATATGCCATATTGTTTTAAATGTGCAAATCTTCTTTGACATTCATTTGGTGATGTTTTATAACTTTCGATAAACAAAATATTATTGTTTATATTTGGTAAATATTCTGTTCCAAGCAAATACATCATACAGCCTAAATTTGTTCCAATAATTTTTCCTGATGTATTTCCATTTCTTATAATTTTATTATTTTCATTATTAAATTTGTCTAGTCTTTTATTTATAAAAGCATCTTCAAATATTCTATATTGTTCTTCTGCTTTTGGTTCTCCAAATGATATAAAATCTGGTCCACTAAATGTGGTTAATCCTGTTTTTTCATAAATTGCTTGAAGTAATACTGTTATATCACTATAACCTACTAAAATTTTAGGGTGTTTTTTTATTTCTTCATAATCTAACAAATCTAAGAATGTATTACAAGTTTGTCCACCTTCTAGACATATAATTGCTTTTACTTCATCATCAAGAAACATTTTCATAAAATCTTCTGCTTTTTGTTCTTTTGTTCCGCAAGAGCCATAATAGTCTTCTTCTACATATTTTCCAAATTTTATTTTAAAATTTTTGTTTTCAATGAATTGCTTTGCTCTGATAAAGTTGTTATATTTATTATTTAAAAATAAACTGTTTGATACTCCTACTACTCCAATGGTATCTCCATAATTTAATTTGTTTGCTAACATAGTTTTTCCTCCAACATTTTTAACAGTATATTTTTTAGGGAGATTTTTTAAGTTCCTGTACTTCTATATTTATTTAATGCCCAATTCCAAACTCTAATTGCTATTATCCATAAAATTATCATTACAACTGGAGATAAATAAATCATGTATTTATCCATTCCTAAATAATTCATTGTTGGATAATATGCAACAAATGCAAATGGTAAAATTACTGTTATTAGTATTTTTATAAATCCATTATATATATCAATTGGATATTGTGCAAATGTATGTATTCCATAAAATGTCCATATTACTTCATTAGACTTGTATGTCCAAAATGATGAAATACTAAATATTGTTAATATAGCTCCCATAATTGCAGCTCCCATAATACTAAATGCCACTATTTTCAATATCAATAAAAATGTTATCGGAATAGATAACTCTATTAACATTTTTATTGTTATAAATAATCCTAATCCAAAATATCCAATAGCAGTAAAAGCCTTTGAATTTCCAATTATTGAAATTAACGGATGAACTGGTCTTAACAAAATTTTATCAAATTCTCCATCTCTAATATATTTTGGTCCTATATCATATAATGCGTCAAAACATAAGTCTAAAATTCCATTTGATATTAATGTTGTTCCATATAATAAAAGGACTTGTTTAAAATTCCAGCCTGCTAAATTATCTGTATTTTGAAATGTAATCCAAATGAATATAACTTCTACTGCTTGAGTGACTATTTGTGAAATTATACCTGTTAAACAATCGATTCTATATATTAGTAGTTCTTTTAAAGATGCTACAAAAAATGATAAGTATAATTTAATATTGTCAAATACTTTTTTCATTTTATCCTCCATTTATTGTTATTTTCTTTACTGAATAATTAAAAAATGCTTTTGATATTACATATAAAATTAATGACCATGCTATTAATTTTAATATTATAAAACCTATTTCGTTTAAAGAAATATTTCCTAAATAAATATTTATAGGAGTATATATAAATTCTTTGAATGGAAGTATATTTGCAATTTTTTGAAACCATTCTGGAAATAATGTAAGTGGTGCTATTAATCCAGAAAAAATTGATATAGTTGATTGTCTTAAAATTTGCATTCCCCATATTGAGTTTGTGTAAAATCCAATTGTTCCAACTATCATTTGTATAAAAAATGATATTGGAAGTATAAGTATTATTACAAATATAAATAATAAAAAATTTATAAAACTTACTGGAAGTTGTACACTCCAAAAAATTGAGCATATTACAAATGTAGCTATTGAGATTGGAATTGCATATCCAATTTCTCCCATATATAATCCAAAACAATATTTAAAATATGATATTGGACTTAGTAATTCTTTATTTAGTTGACCTTTTCTAATTGACTTTGCAATATCTTCGTTTATTCCCCATGTTGCTATTGCTTTTATTGAAATAACTAAAATATAATATGTAACCATATATTCTAGACTATAGCCACCAGCATTTCCTGTTTGATAATATATTGCTTGCCATATAAAAACATAAACAACTACTTCAACTATTCTGTTTAATGTCCATAAAAAGAAATTTGATTTATAAATAGAATATTGTTTAAAATGTACTCGTGCTAACGCTAACCATGTTTCTAACATATTTTTACTCCTCTATATATTTCTTTTAATATATCTTCTAATTCTGCTTCTTTCATATGAATATCTACTATATCTCCATATTTTGAAATCATTTCTACTATTTTTACAATTGTCATTCTATTATGGTCAAATTTTATTTTTATATTTTTTTCGTTTTCTTCTACAATTTCAAAATCTTCATCATATAGTTTTTCAGTTATACTTGTTTTTTTGTTTTTTAAAATGATTTCGGCTGAAACACTATTTCCATATGTATCTTTAAATTTTTGTTTTTCTCCATCAAAGATAATTTGACCTTTATCTAATAATATTATTCTATCACATACATCTTCAATGTCCTTTAAATCATGTGTTGTAAGTATTACTGTTGTATTTTTTTCTTTATTTATATCTTTAATAAATTTTCTTATATTTTCTTTTACTAAAACATCCAATCCAATTGTTGGTTCATCTAAATAAACTATTTTTGGATTATGCAAAAATGTTGCTGCAATTTCGCATCTCATTTTTTGTCCCAAACTTAAATTTTTCACTTGTTTTTCTAATAAATCTTCTAATTGTAATAATTCAGTGAATTGTTTTAAATTTTTTCTATATTCATTTTCTGGAATTTTATACATTTTCTTAATTAGTCTAAAAGATTCAATTACAGGCAAGTCCCACCATAGTTGTGTTTTTTGTCCAAAAACTGCACCTATATTTTTGTTGTTTTCTATTCTTTTTTCATTTGGTACAATTCCGTTTACTACAACTTGTCCAGAGGTTGGTGTTAATAGTCCTGTGAGCATTTTTATTGTTGTTGATTTTCCTGCTCCATTTTCTCCTATGTAACCTACTAATTCTCCTTCATTAATATTAAAATTTATATTATTTACTGCTGTAAATTCTTTGTATTGGGGTTTAATTAAATTTTTTAGATAACCTTTTAGTCCATCTTGTTTTTCTATAATTTTATATTTTTTCACTAAATTTTTTACTTCTATAATTGCCATTTTTTCTCCTTTTTTCTAATTACAATTAAATCAATACACTTTTTTATAATTTTTCTTTTACTTTTAAGAATCTTCTCGCTTATTAAATACTATTATTTATTAATTCATAATATTTACCTTTTCTATCAATTAAAGTATTATGATCTCCATCTTCTAATATTTGTCCATTTTCAATATAAATTATATTATCACAATCCTTCACAAAATCTAGAGTATGTGAAATTATTAATATTGTCTTATTTAGAGATAATTTTTTCATAGTTTCTTTTATTTTGTTTTTACTGTAATTGTCTAATGCTGATGTTGCTTCATCAAACAAGATTATAGGTGTATTTCTTAAAATTGCTCTTGCAATAGCTAATCTCTGTTTTTGACCAACCGAAAAATTAGTACTATTTTCTGTTATTATTTCATCATATCTATTTGGTAATTCTTCTATGTATGAATCTATATTAGCAAGTTTACACGCATTTATAATTTCTTTATCTGTTGCATTTTCATTTGCCATTAATAAATTCTCTTTTATAGACATATTAAACAAAATCGGTTCTTGATTTACTATTGAAATTGCTTTTCTAAAACTTTCCTTGTCAAAGTTGTTAATTTCAATTCCATCAAATTCAATTTTTCCTTTATAATTAGTTAATTCCTTGGTTAATAATTTAAATATAGTTGTTTTTCCTACACCACTTAATCCAACAATTGCATTTTGTGTATGTGGCTTTATGGCGATATTTATATCATCTAAAATATTATTTTTTGATGAATCATACTTGAATGTTAAATGTTTTATATTTATTTCACCTTCTATTTTACAACTATCTTTTCCAAATTCTTCTATATCATCAGTTTCAAGTATGTCTTTAACTCTTTTTACATTAGCAGTAAATTCGGCTATTTCAAAATCGTGTTCTATTATTCTATGAAACACATCAGCTATTATATTATCCATATATGTTACAAGTAGCATTGCAAGTTCTGTTGAATAAATATTTAATTGTATCATTTTAAGTATATACATTAATAATAAAGATTCAATTATTGTCCTAATTGTCCATTTTGTAGTGTTAATTGTTTTTCCTAGCAATCTTCTATGAGTTCTTGTCTTCTTTAATTTTTCAATATTATTATAAAATATATTATTGCATTTTTCTTCAAAATTTAATGCTTTTATATCATTTATTCCTTTGCTGGTTTCAGAGATGAGTTTAGTGTATTCATCTGTTGTTTTATATTCATCTTCTAACAAGTCTTTTGATTTTGTCAATTCAAATTTAAACAAATATAAACTAATACCACATATTAATGTGATACCAAGTGCTAGCTTATAGTCAATAATATAAATTGTAATAAGCATTACAATTGAAGTAAAAACATATGCTGATTCTTGCAATAAACTATTTATGATTTTAACCATACTGCTTTCACATGATTTTATAATTGTTAGTATCTTTCCAGTTCCTATTTTTTTGAATCCATTTGAAGATACGGTCATTATTTTTTTATATAATTTTTCTTGTAAATCTGCACTTATTTTTTCACCAACAATAATACTACATTTTCTATATTTATTATGGCAAAAAGTTATTCCGAAAATTCTAAAGAATGCACAGAATAATATTAAGTTAAATGCTATATCAAATTCTTTGCTTACCATATTAGCTAAAAATTCAGATATAAATGTTTTATATAACATTTCTGATATTGTAAATAAAATCATAAAAATTACTGATTTTATATAAAGTTTTTTATTATTTTTTGAATATTTAAATAAAGTTTTTACTGCATCTATAAAGTTAAATTTTTGATTCATATATTCCTCCAACTTTTTTTATTTTTCAAATTTTTCTATATCTTTTAATACAAATCCCATAATCAAAATAGATAATGTTAAAACAATTAAAGCAATATTAAGCATCATTGTACTTCCACTTATTCCTGCAAATAATAAAATTGAATAGCTTAATATTCTTCCAAAATTTAAAATGCCTTCTCTAATAGAAAAAAATTCAGTTTGATCTTCATTTTTTATTATACTGCTATCAGATATGTTAAATAAACGAATTGATCTATTAAGTTCTAATATTCCATGTACAAATATTTCATAACATAAATTATAAATTATAATTGTTACATTATTCGTACTAAATAATAAAGCTAAAACTGATATGACAGGTATAATACTTGAAAATATCAATATTTTTTTATCTGATTTATTTTTAAAGTTTTTTTCATATAATTTGATAGCACCCATTGAAAGTATTGTTGAGATTGATGTTATAATGCCTAAATTCATATCTGTTTTAAATGCATTAAAAATTAATATTGTGATTAATGTTCCTAAAGCTCCATCACTCACACTAAATCCTATTAAAAATTCAACTAAAAATATTTTCTTTATTTGTTTATTTTTCTTAATTTTATTCCAAGTTTCCACCATGTTGTATTTTTTTAATTTGCTTACACTATTATCTGGTGTAAACATAAAAGATAAAATTATTTGTACTACAGAAATTACTAAAATAACAATTGCAGTCAATTCGAAATTTGTTATTGTAATTGCTGTTCCTAATATTATAGGAAACAAAATTCCTATTGAAGATACAATTAACTTCCTTTTTACTGTATAACTTGTCCTTTCAGAATTTTCTACCTTATTTATTACAAATAGATTATATGGAAACCAATATGTACTTTGTGATATACCATACAAAATAGAAATAAGCCATAAATTTTCTACTACTTTTTCTCTTAATAGAACAATTGCCATTATATAAATAAAATTAAATACTACGCCTACTCTAAACATTCCTATTCTAAATTTATTTTTTACTATACTAGCTACAATGAATGTACCTACTCCTAGTAACAAATATGAGAATATATAATATATAGATAAATCTACCATACTTTCATTAGATGTTTTTATAAAATATGCTGTTAAAAAAGGACCTAAAAATATAGTCATTATTTTCTTTAGTGCATCTATTGCTATTATTATATTAGATTCTGATTTTATTTTCATTTTTTCTTTCATTATTGTTACCCTTCTATTTTTCTTATTAAGTCACTTACACTGTCTATTTCTTCCAAAGCAACATTTTTAAGTCCATCAACAGATTCTTTCATAGCATAACCATTATAATCTTTTATCATTTCAATATCGCTATAGCCATCACCTATTGTATAAATTTCTCCTTTCCCAATTTCAATTTCTTTTGATAATAATTTTATTGCTTTAGATTTATTAGCATTTTTAGATATTATTTCTATAGAATTACCACTAACTAAATATGCATTTATACAGCCATTATATTTTTCTTCTAACTTTTTCAAAATTTTATTTGAATATTCTAAATCATTATATTTAACATGAATTTTAGTTAAATTTTTATGTTCAAACTCCACTCTACTTTCTAATATACTACAACAAAAATTTCTTTCTGAATTTTCGATATGTAAATCCAATTTCAAACTTTCTAAAATTTCGTTTGG
>CAKPLX010000054.1 GCA_934167785.1 uncultured Bacilli bacterium | reverse complement strand
TGGAAGAGTGAGATATTTGGTCGAAGTTTGGATGTAATTGTTCAGGAAGGTATTCAAGCTAAATTATCTATGATGCCTGATAATATTCGATATAAATTAGGTAATACTTTAACTAAAGTAATTAATAAAGGCTCTAATAACATGATTGCTATTGTATTATAAAAAAAAGACAAATAACTTTTGTATGATGTCAGCTTAAATTTACAAACATCATTATATAGTTACTTGTCTTTTTATTTCATTAGGTACAAAAATAGATTAGTCCTGATAAAACTAATCTATTCGAGTTTAGAAAAAAATTGAACTGTTTCCTAATAATCTGTATTACCTACTAGAATATTTCACTAATAAATAATACAATTAATAAAAAACTTTAAATAAACATTATCAGTGTTTATTACAATTTCTTATCTTTTAAGTTTTCTTTCTTAAAACAATTGTTTTGCCTAATGGTGATAAGAGTTATTTTTTAACTTTTTCTACCAAAAAAGAAGAAGCAAATAAGATAAAACATTACTACACAAAGAGTAAAATAACTTTACCAGTACAAATACAATATATTCATACTATCTCGTAGGCTACCATACCCGCCCTTCTATCTAAGCAATTATATTTTATCATTTAAAATTAAACTTGTCAATAGTTTTTTTTCTTTTTTTAGGCTATTTTTTTAAAAAGAAAACCCTTGGTTAAAATCAAGAATATTTCCTTATATTTTCGATAAAAGCTATTGATTTCTTTAATAAATCATGTTATCTTAATGATGTAAGCATAGCAAAAGAAACAGGATGCTTATTATATTAATTAGATGGAGGTATAAAAATGACAAAAGCTGAATTAGTGGAATTTATTGCTGAAAATGCTGATTTAACAAAAGCCGATGCTACAAGAGCTTTAGAAGCTGTAGTTGAGGGAATTACGGAAGGACTAAAAAAATCTGGAAAAGTTACTTTAGTTGGATTTGGAACTTTTACTGCTAAGCAAAGAGAAGCTCATACTGGTCGTAATCCACAAACTGGAGAAGCAGTTGAAATCGCTGCTCGTGTTGTTCCTGGATTCAAAGCTGGTAACAAATTAAAAGAAGCTTTAAATTAGTTTAAAAATATAAATGATAGCTAGTACTTTACTGGCTATTTTTTTATGGAAAAAATTTTTAAAATTAATAAAAACTGATAAACTTATCAAAATTTGTTCTTCGAAAAGAAAAAAGAGAATATCGTACAAAGTACAGTATCCCTCAATATTTTCACTAAATTAAGTTTTGTCTTAAAATTCGAAGAACCTTAAATTTCTTATAAATTTATTACTTATCAGTATTTTTTTATTTCTCTATAAATTGCTGTCACGCGTCCTAATATCATATTGTTTGCAATAATATTAACATTAATTGTTGGGTATTTAGGATTCATCGCTTGAAGAATTATCCCCTTTGGATAGCGATATAATTTTCTGACAGATAAAATATTATTTTTTACAGCAATCACAATATCATCACCTGTTTGATAATCATCTACAGGTTGAAAGAAGATTTTATCATTTTTATGATATACTGGCTCCATAGAATCATCTAAAATTTTCATTGATAGTTCGGCATGATTAGTAATCGGTTCATAAGTAGCATTTTTGTAAGTATTGATTATCCTTTCAATTTTTGGGGTTAAATCTTTATCTTGCCTCAAACTATTTACATATTCTCTTATCATTTTTTTATCAATTAATTTTTTTTCTTCTTCTGTAATTGGTGCATTTTCAAATGTATTGCTATCAAAATTAAATATTCTACAAATTTCGAACAAAATGTCATAGGGAATATTTAACTTACCTGTTTCATACTTGTGTAATGTTTGACGATTTTTTTGACCATTAATTGCTTTGGAAAGATCTTCCAAGGAATAGTTATACTTTTCTCGACCTTTCTTCATCAATTCACTAACAAAAGGTTTCAATTCATCGCTAATTAATTCTTGCTTTCTTGTTCTCATACTATTACTTCCTTATTTCTTATTCTTTTATATATTTGGTTATATATATTGAAAGTGTTCCAATAGTTCCTACTATTAAACTCATTAAGTATCTTACCATAATTATTTTTATAATGTCAATTGGTTCTTTGATAAATATATAGGCAATTAAACTAAATAATGTTGCAGATATAAATTGAATAATAATTGTAGAAAATAAATTACTAATTAAAATATTATTTTTCATTCTTTTTAGATAGTAATATAATTTGTTATTTATAATTAAAGAGTAGAGTAATGTCACAATATTTGCAAATATAAATCTTAAAGAATTAGAAAAAATATTATCATAAGATGCATTTGTAAATAACCCAATATTACTTGGAGATATTTTACTTACTAAAACAATCACTAAATAAGAAAAAATGGTCGCTGCTATTGTGACCAAAAGGTGTCTTTTGGTTTCTTCAAATCCTTGTTTTTGAATAATAATATTAGAAACAATAAAAACTGATACAAAAGGAATAATTCCTAAATTTATATCATAATCATAAATTGTAATCGTCTTCAGGGACATTGTGCAACTTAAAATAATATTTGCAATAGAATATGCATACATTCCCTCTAGTTTATACTTTTTATAAATAATTGGGATCGTAGTTAGGCATAAAATCAATTCTATTGTTAATAAAGAAATTTCATTCATTTTATCACCTTCTTTTGCTTGAATTTAGGAAGAATAAATGAAAAAATCACAGTTATAATCAAGCCAATCATATAATTAGAGAGAGAAAGCTCCAAAATTGTTTTCAATGTAAATATATTGAGGTATGAACCTAAATGAAAAAACAAGTTACTAACTAATCCAACTACCATATATGTTACAACCGTAGTAATGAATGGTAAATCATAAAGATTTTTCATCTTTTGATAGAAGAATAATATAAGATAATTAGACAATAATGTTATAATTGGATAAGTAATTAAAACTCTATAATTTGTGATAAAAACATTTTTCATGTTGATACTAATTGAATCAATAATAGATTCTTGATAATATGACATCAAAAACAATAAAATTGAAGAAAATATAGTAGTGAAAAAAGTCATTTTTATTTCTTTTTTGGCTGTTTCAAGAGAATAGTTATCAATTAATAAATAAAGAGAGGAAAACATCATAATATAAGTGATTGTACTAACATTTACATTAATCGTCATTAATGTTATATATTTAAAAGATAAAATTAAACTGATAATACTTGCTATTGTCATTAAAATTGATAATCCAAAACTACCTAAAAATTTATTAAATAAATAAATTGATAATATAGATATTAATAGGATGATAAAATAGATTAATAAATTCATTTTTTTCACCTCTCACCTATGATAATTATAACATATTTTTTTTGTATAAAAAAGAATTTTTTGGTAGGATAAATGAATGATTTTTTTTAAAATTATATAGTATTTAGAAATCATGAAAGTTTAAATAATATTAATAATAGTAAAATATTGATTAAAAGTAAAAAAGATGACTTTTAGGTATCAACCTTAGTTCATCTTTTTATTTCACTTTATGATTAGCGTGATTCCAAGACATTAGTTCTTTTCTTCTAACTTTCTTTAGACTCTCATCTAATTTTTTAGTACTTTTTTGCGTATTAATGTAAACATTTTTTTTAGAATGTATATAATTAGATTCTGGATGGTGAATTAACAACTCTATCATGTAAGAACCAACAAAAAAATTAGGATATTTTTGAGCAAAATCCATCATTTCTTTGGAATTTCTCTCATTACATTTTTTCATAAAATTATAAGCTTTTTTTCTTTCATCATCTGTCAATTTTATAGATGCATAATAATAAATGTCAAGTTTAGGAATACTGCTAACTAATCTTTTATATTCTCTATCTTCTCGAAGAGAATGTGTTTTTTTCAAACGAAAAAGTCGTTGCTCTAAATCTAATTCTCCATCTATTTTTATTATTAAAGAATATAGTTTTTTTATTTTTTGTATTGTTAAATCATCTTTTAACTTACGTTCTTCTAATTCACCAGATTTTACTTTTTCTATATAAAATTTAGGAGCATATTCTATCCATTTTCTTAGCTTTTCAATTTCGATTAAATCTAATTTACAGTCTCCCATACTTTGAACTATAATCATTTTATATCAACTCCTATAAATAATCATTAATTATTCTTATTTTCTATAGTACCTTTAACTAAATTATTATCTAATTATTTATAGATATAAAATTCAAGCAAGGTATAGTACTTTTTATTTTTAAAAACAAAAATACAAACATGAAAGGATATTAAGTATAATAGCATAAAATTAAAAAATATGGAAGAATTTTATCTTTTATCTTGAAAGAAAGCTAAATATAGTAAAAGTTTGTTTTTTACAAATATTTTTCAATATAAATTATTTTATTTATGAAACACTTATTCTTTCTATTATAATACTTACTATTAATAGATTTTATATGATTCAATAAAGATCCTAATAATAACAAATTTGACTGATTAGTACTTTAAGTTTTGAAAAAATTATAGAGATTGTGAATATTTAAAAATAATATTTTTTATTTAAATTTTTTCTTTTTCTTTTCTAAAAGCATATCATAAAACGCTTCTATTCGTGTTTCAATAGCAACATCGCTATTTTGTGAATCAAAACTGAAATAGATAATTGGAATTTCATAATCATTACTTATTTTTTCTAATATACTCATTGCATTTAATTCTGGGGTACACCCAAAACTTTTAATATGGACAATGCCATCATATTTTTTTTCAGCTAATTCTTTGGATATTACAACACTTTCAGTTGCATCAGCTCCTAAATGATATTTTAAATATTTTTTCCCTTTTTTTAATAATCTCTTTAAATTATATTTTTTTTGAAATAGTAAATAGGTTAGTGTAGTGAAACGGTGAACTTCTATTCCTAATGAGGAAAGTTTTAATTCTATATTATTGCTAGAAAATGGTTCCATTATAGAATAAAGTTCTCCTACTATCCCTATTTTCAAACAATTTTTAGGTTTATTTATTGGAATACTTTTATAAATTTTTTTATATTTCCAATAAATCTTTATTAAAGAAATAGGGGAATGCCTTTTCTTTTTTAATTCAGTTAAAAAATTATCTTTAGTATTTAAAAAAATGTTTTTTTCTAGTTCAAATCCCATGTTTTCTCTTGGATATTTCGATAATTTGTCCATAATTATAATCATTAGTATTGTGTTTAAAGTATAATAAGAAAAAGTTAAAAGATTCAGTTTAGGATTCATTCTTTTTGAAAATCGATAAATATTGGTTATGGATACACGGTTGTTTTCAATGAAATTTATAAATTCAAATTGATATCCTAAATCTTTTAATATTTGTTCTTGTAATTCTGCGTAGTATCCATATCGGCATCCGCCTCCTGCTTGAAGAATAATGTTAGCTCCCATATTTAAAGATTCTATAAAATTTCCTAAATTATATTTAAAAGGCATACATACATAGTCAGGAGAAAATTTGCTTCCCAATTCAATTGTTTTTTTAGTAATTGGTGGGGGAATTATAATTTGACATTTTGTTACAGAAGATAAAAGATAATTTATTGGAATATAGTAATCCCCCATATGAGGAAAAGTTATTTTATTCATAATTATCCTCTCTTTCTTTTATAATGTCTATAAAACTTTCCAATCTCGTTTCTAAACCAGTTGATGATGATTGCTCATCAATTAAAATATTAGTAATTGGAATATTTTCAATTTTTCGCATCATTAGTTCATTAACAAGAGAATCTGGGCCACAAGGAAAAGTTGTTAAAAAGATAATTCCATTTACTGAGTATTGATAATAACCTATTGCCCCAATTAACTCTTTAGAATAGGTCCAATATAAAGTGGGAGAAAATTTTTTAGCATATTGTTTTGCTGTTTTAGATTCTAAAAGATGTGCATAGATAATTTCTACTCCCATACTTTCTAATTTTTTGATAATTGGTTTTCCAATATAATCATCATATATGTTATAAGGATGTGCTACTAATAAAATTTTTAATTTATGATTATTTAGCTTTTGTAGCTGATTTTTAATCTGCTTTTTTACATATTTACTATGTTCCTTCTTCGATTTAAAATAAGCATATAATACTTTAAAAAAATTATGATTAACCTTGAATCCTAATCTTATGTAAGTTAGTATTTCTATAGGATTTTTTGATTTTTCGATATTATAATCAATAATTTTGATATTAGGAATTACGTTTTTTACAATATCATAGGTAGCATTAAATTTAACACATACTTGCTCATTTTTTCCATAATCATGCACTCTCGGAATTAAAATATAATCGCATTTATCTTTAAGCATAACTACATGTCCTAAATATATTTTTGACGAAAGACATGATTCATCAATAGAAAACTGTTTTCCTACTTCTATTGTTTTTTTTGTGGTAGGGGAACTAACAATCACTTTGCAACCTAAGTACTTGAAAAAATTTTTCCAAAAGATATGGTATCTATAGTATAGATATGCTCTAGGAATTCCAATTGTTATTTGATTCATTATTTTCACCCACTTAAATTTATGATTATTAAAAAAAAATATTCTTGCTTTTATAAAAAATAATCTTTATAATAAGTAATGATTGATGGGATGGGGTATTTTTAATGAAATTTAATGAAGAAAGCAAAATTATTTATTTTGAAAAAACAAAGTTGAATCAACAGCAAATTGATAATTTATATATTCCAAAAGATTATCAAGAAATTATTTCATCTATTACTTTTCATAACGGAATTTATTATTATTATAAAGATGTTACATTAAATTCTTTAATTAATGAACTAATTGGCAGTTATTTAGCGCAAAAATTAGGACTAGATACTGTTGATTATAAAATAGGTATAATGAATAATAAGTTTTATGTGTTGTCTAAAATTTTTTATCAAACTGGATTTCAATATTATGATTGCAAAAGCTATTTTAGAAAAAGTAGTTTCGATAATATTACAACTTTTCAAACTTTTCTTTCCTTCTTTTATCTTAGTGAATTTGAAATAATTAGAAGATTAAATAGTACTGAATTGTTAGAAAGCATTCTAAAATTAATAGCTTTGGACTTAAAAATGGGACAATTTGACCGTCACAATAAAAATCTTTTTTTAAAAAAAGATAGTAACGGAATTGTTGATTTAGCCCCTCAGTTTGATTATGGCGGATCATATCATAAAAAAGGGATTCCATTTAAAATTTATGATAATCCTTTAATTACTATTAGAAAAAATAAATTGAGTCTACAAAATTTTTCAAAACAATATCCAAATTTTGTAAAATATATATGTATACTTTATAATATTTCTATGGATAATATTTTAAATGATCTTGAACAAAATAATTTATTAATCTTTGAACAAAAAGAAAAAAGCTTTTATTTAGAACAAGATAAAGAAAATAATAAAATATTAAAGAAAATACTTTATTAAAATGTTACAAATTACAATTCAAAGTATTTTTTTCAATTTATTATATTTTTTACTCCAAATCAAAAATTGATATTTGATTTGGAGTATGATCCTTGATACTGGTATAATACATTTTTAAGTTTTTCATTTCTCTTTATCAAAGCAAATAAATGTTTAATTGTTCATAACAAAAACTTGTTTCTTATTCCTAAGAAACAAGTTTGGTTCTATAATATTTAGTGGGTGTTAAGAAAAACACTCACTATTTTATTGCATTAAAAAAGTGACACACTAAACCA
>CAKPLX010000053.1 GCA_934167785.1 uncultured Bacilli bacterium | reverse complement strand
ATTGTTTTCCTCTTATAAGAAAAACTATCCCTAACTAATTTTTTAAACAAAGAAATATCTAACACTTTCTCTCTTTCCCTCTTTAATTCAAAACAAACAACTGCACTATCCACATTAGGCTTTGGCATAAAGCAATTCCTACTAACATCAAATAATTTTTTAATATCATAATAATAATTCAAAAATACCGTTAAAGAACCATAATCACGACTTCCAACAGAAGCAGATAACCTAGATGCCACCTCTTTTTGAACCATAACTACCATTTTATCTGGAAGAACATCACTATCAATAAATTTCATAATAATAGGTGTTGTAATATAGTAAGGAAGATTAGCTACAACATAAATCTTAGAATAATTATACTTTACAATATCTTCCTTTAAATTACTTTTTAAAAAGTCTCCAATAAGAATAGAATAATTATTATTCTCCTTTAAAAGTTCATTCAAATTTTCTTCTAACCTACCATCTGCTTCATATAACAAAGCATACCCACATAAAGGAACTGTATACCTAGTAATCGCTCCACCACCAGGCCCAATCTCAATTAATAAAGTATCCTTATCAATATTAGCACTATCCACAATCTTGTGGATAACATTATTATCCTGAAGAAAGTTCTGTCCTAAAGATTTTTTAAACTTAAAATCACTCATTAAATCACCAAATTTCTTTAACTATTATATCAAAAATCAAAAAAAATAGAAAGTCTATAAAGACTCTCTAACACTTTTACTATGAATAATACTGATATTAGTACCAACCACGACTTTGAAAATTTGCCCAAGCTACTGATGGACTACCATACGTAGACTTAATATAATTTAAGCCCCAACGAATTTGAGTTTCACCATTTGTAGCCCAGTCACTTCCAGCACTAGCCATTTTACTTCCTGGCAATGCTTGAGGAATACCATAAGCACCACTACCATTACTAGCAGTAACCTTCCATCCAGATTCTCTATTCCACAAAGCAACAAGGGAAATAAAATCAGATTCAGTCCAACCATAAGAATTAATAACTAAATCGTGTGCATAAGCTTGTAACACTTCAACACTAGTATTACTTGCTGCAGCCGCTTTTCTAGCAGCTTCTTCTTCCTGCGCCTTTTTAGCAGCAGCCTCTTCTTGAGCTTTGCGTGCTGCTTCTTCTTGAGCAATCCTAGCCGCCTCAGCTTCTTCTGCTTTTCTTTTTTCTTCTTCTGCAATTCTTTGTTGCTCAGATTTTAATTCTTCTTCTTTTTTAGCATCTTCTTCAGCCTTATTAACATTTACTGCATGGTCTACTTCAAAAAGTTCAGAAACAGCATCAGCCATCTTATCTAAATTATTATTTTCTACCACTACAACTCTATTATCTTCAGTTTTATTTGAAAATAACATAAACAAAAATAGACCCCCAACTATTAATTGTGTTGACACAATCAATACATTAGATACTATTTTCTTCATTAAATCACCTCTTATTTTATTTCTCAGGCAATTAACATTTTATCATAATTTAAGTTGTTTGTCAAACAAGCGAAAAACATTACGGGTTGTAATATCACTAGTAACCTTATAATCAACACCTTTTATCTCACAAATTTTCTTCAAGATAACAGTAACATTACAAGGTTCATTCCTCTTTCCACGATATGGTTCAGGAGATAGATAAGGGGCATCTGTTTCCAATACAATATATTCCAAAGGAATATTCTTTATGACATCAAGAATTTTACTTGCATTCTTAAACGTACTAACGCCTCCTATTCCAAGCAAAAAACCAATTTTTACAAATTCTTTAGCCATCTCTACACTGCCACTATAACAATGCATAATCCCTTCTACATCTGTTTCCTTCAAAATATTATATGTCTCCATAATACAATCTCTACTATGAATAATAACAGGTTTATTATGTCTTTTAGCAATATCAAGTTGTTTCTTAAATAATTCCTTTTGAAGTTCTTTATCACATTCATAATGATAATCTAAACCAATCTCTCCAACAGCAATAATCTTATCATCATCAATATGATCTTCAATAAACTTCAAATTATCTTCTGTATAATCATTAACTTCTTCAGGTTGAATTCCCAAAGCACCATACACAATATCATACTTTCTAACAAGTTTTAATACTTCTTCATTATCATGACGATTCGTACCATTAACAATAATCATCCCAACACCATGACAAAGACATCTCTCAATAACCTTATCAATATCTTCAAAATATTCACTAAAAATATGACAATGTGTATCAACCAACATCAGCAAAACCTCCTACTTCCTACGAATGATTAAAAATCTCAAAAAATAATACAACAATACAAAAAAATAAATAGCATCAATTACATTTTTATCTACAACTACATAAAGACCAACTAATACTAATGTTACTACAAAAAATATCATAATTATATTTTCTTGATTTTTAATTTTATTAAGCATTCTTTTTCGTTCCTTTCCTAAACTACTAAACTGCTTAACTGCTATCTCAATCATAGCAAACCAATCATTGAATGTAAATAAAAGAAAAGTTTTTCATAAAAATTTACACATTGATTTTGTAAATATACAATAACATTTTGCAAAAGAAATATTTGTCGAATAATTGTTATAAATAAAAAATACTGATAAAAAACAAAAAAAGTACAATTATCAAAAAAATAACTGTACTATAAATAACTATTTCTTTATCTCAATTCTCTGAAACAACACTTGAGCCTCTCCAACATGACTACCACTTTTATAATAACCAAATTTATCTAATGTATCATAAGTAATCTTATTCGTATTTAATTGCTCAAATATTTTATCTGCTGTCTCTGGCATAAACGGCTGAAGCAAAACCGTACCAAATCGAATAGACTCAACCAAATTATATAAAACTGTTGAAAGTCTATCACGCTTTGATTCATCCTTAGCCAATACCCAAGGCATAGTCTCATCTATATATTTATTACATCTCCTAAAAATATCAAATATACTATCCAAACTATCAGCAATTCTTAAATCATTCATCTTAGTATCAACAATATTTTTCGTATTCAAAACTAAATTCTTCAACTCCAAGTCCAATTCTTCCGAAGTATTTTTATCTACCACTATTCCATCAAAATATTTATTAATCATACCAATCGTACGATTTACTAAATTCCCAAGAACATTCGCCAAATTACTATTAATACTCTCCACCAACAACTCATTTGTAAAAGTTCCATCACTCGCAAAAGGCATCTCATGAATTAAATAATAACGAACAGCATCTACCCCATACTCCTCTACTAAATCATCAGCATAAACAATATTTCCCTTACTCTTACTCATTTTATCATTACCAAACAATAACCATGGATGACCAAATATTCTCTTAGGAAGAGGCAATGAAAGTACATGTAACATAATAGGCCAATAAATTGTATGAAACCTTAAAATATCTTTTCCGATCAAATGAATATCACATGGCCAATACTTTTTAAAACCATCCTCCCATTCTCCATCAGGATGATAACCTAAAAAAGTAATATAATTTGATAATGCATCAATCCAAACATAAACAACATGCCCCTCATCAAAAGTAACAGGAATTCCCCATTTAAAACTAGTTCTTGAAACACATAAATCTTGAAGTCCAGGCTTAATAAATGTATTCATAATCTCATTTTTACGAACTTCCGGTTCAATAAAACCAGGATGAGATTCAATATACTCTTCTAACCACTTAGAATATTTACTCATTTTAAAGAAATACGCCTCTTCCTTCGCTTCTTTCACCTCTCGTCCACAATCAGGACATTTTCCAGCAATCAATTGACTTTCTGTCCAAAAGGACTCACAAGGTGTACAATATAGCCCACTATACTCTCCCTTATAGATATCCCCTTGATCATAAATTTTTTTGAATACCTCTTGAACTGTTTTCTCATGTTTTTTATCAGTTGTCCGTGCAAAACAATCATAACTAGTATTCATTACATCCCAAATATTTTTAATTTCGGCAGCAATTTTATCTACATATTCTTGTGGAGTAACACCAGCTTCTTTAGCTTTTATTTCAATTTTTTCTCCATGCTCATCTGTTCCAGTCTGAAAATAAACATCATACCCTTGTAACCTTTTATACCTAGCAATTGAATCAGCTAAAACAACTTCATAAGTATTTCCAATATGAGGTTTAGCACTAGTATAAGCAATTGCAGTACTAATATAAAATTTTTTCTCCATCATTTCATCTCCTTAACCCTATTACTAATATTTCTAACTTTTAAAAAGTACAAATAAAATCTTCATAAATTTCTTCAAATTTACTAAAATATTTTATTTCATACTTTTTCTAACACATATATTATATCATTAACTAAAAATTTAGCAAATATTTATAAAAAATAAATTACAAAAAAAAAACGAACCAATACTGATAATATTGACTCGTCTCTAGTTTAAGAAAAGGTTGAATTGGGATTATATCAATAATATATAGAATTATTCTACATAACCTATATACTATTCCCCCTTTTAATAGACATTATCAGTGCCTATCTCAACTTCTTATCTTTCTGAGTTTATCTTTCTCAAAAACGCGCGCTTTACTTAGTGGCGATAAGAATAAAGACATACCTATATCTCTTCTACCAAATAAAGAAAGTTAATCTAGCAAAAATATTTTTTAGATATTATTTTAGTCATTCAATCAATATACTTCTCTATCGGAAATACAAGTTTTGAATGAGTAATATGCTAAACACCCTCTATCTAAGTATCTTAACTATACCATATATTTATTTCTTTGACAAGACTTTTTAAAAAAAATTTTTACTAAATAGAAAAATTTGACACAAAATAATAAGAAAATTAAACTCTATTCAAATTATATCAAGAAAAAAATACTAATTATGCTATAATATCTATCAAAAGGAGAAATTATGAAAAAAATAACGAAAAAAGACTTTTTTGCTAACCTTACTTTTATTATAACATTCACAATCATTTATTTATTTTTAACTAGAAACAATCATCTATTTGCCTCAAATATTGATTTTAAATACCAACACTACTTAATTCCAGAATATTTCCGAACACTATTCTATAATACCAATGACTTATTCCCAGATTTTGCATTTAATTTAGGAAGTGGACAAAATATTTATTACCTATCCTATTATGGATTATATAATCCCTATATTTTAATATCTTACTTATTTCCACAAATCAAAATGATTAATTATTTAATTACTACAAATTGCCTTATTGTTGTAATAAGTACAATACTTTTTTATTTTTTTCTTAGAAAACATCACCATAACGAACAAATAAGTTTTATTACTTCCTTTCTCTTTTTAGTCAGTGGCCCATTAATATTTCACGCTAAAAGACATATTATGTTCATTAACTATTTTCCTTTTTTAATGATCGGTTTATTTGGAATAGATCAACTATTAGAAAAGAAAAAATCTACTCTTTTAATTTTATCTACTACCCTTATTATACTAAGTAGTTACTATTTTAGTATCCCTTCTTTAATTGTATTATATCTGTACTATCTCTATAAGTATTTTCAAGATGAAAACAATATTACAATAAATAAAATAATCAACAAAACTAAAAAGATCATTCTCCCATATCTTACTAGTATAATGATTTCATCAATCCTTCTCCTTCCAACAGTATATACTTTATTAGCAGGAAGAGCTCCATCATCAAAAAAAATAAGGCTACTAAATTTATTTACGCCATCCATTAGTACTTCCCTTCTTTACTCGCCATATAATATAGGACTAACATTAATTAGTTTAATCTCTTTAGTTTATTTCGCCCTAAAAGGAAAAAGAGAGACAAAATATTTATCAATTACTTGTCTCTTAATCACTACCTTTCCCATATTTAATTATTTACTAAATGGAACATTATACGTTAACGCCAAATCTTTAATTCCCTTTATTCCATTAATATTAATTTTAGTTGCCAAATTCCTTGAAATATTCTTAAAAAAACAGCAAAAGAAAAAACAAAAATTAATAATTTTATTTCTCATTATCTCCTCTTTCACCATCTGTCTTTCTACAAATTCAAATGACAAATTAATGAAAAAAAGTGATATTAACAATAAAGAATATCAAACTGTAAATAAACTAATCAATGAAATAACCAAAAAGGATAAAGATATCTACAGAATAAACACTAGTTTGAATGATGAAAAATATATCAATAAAATTGATAATATTAATGTTAAAAAAGCAACAATTTATTCATCAACTTCTAATCAAAATTACATGAACAGTTACAATAAACTACTAAATAATCCCATTCCTAATCGAAATAAATTTATGATTTCCTCTTCTCAAAATCTTTTATCGCAAATTATATTAGGAGAAAAATATATCATAACTAAACAAAAACTAACCTTAGGATATAAATTAATTAAAACAGAAAACAAAATAAATTTATATGAAAATCTTAATTGTCATCCCCTAGGATATGCAACAAACCAAACCATTTCTTTAAAAGAATTCAATAAATTAAAATATCCTAACAATACTATTCAGTTATTAACAAAAATTCCTATAAATACTAAAAAAAGTGAAAAAATAGACAATTTAGAACCAACAACACTAAAATATAATATATTAGAAAAAAAGAATATTAAAATAATAAATAAAAATAATGAATTAAAAATTAAAGCTAAAAATAATGCTTCTTTAAAAATAAAATTAAATAATGAAATGAACAATAAAATACTGTTCTTAAGTTTTCATCACAAAAAATTACCAAATAAAGATTTAGCAATAACTATCAACGGGATACAAAATAAAATTACAAACAAAAATTGGAAATATTTTAACAATAATACAATCTTTCACTATACAATAGAAAACACAAACATATTGGACATAAAAATGACAAAAGGAACATACTCTTTAGATAAATTTAATGCATATATTTTAAATTATGATACAATAAAAGATACAAAAAATAGTATAGATACATTTATAATAAACAAAAATTCAACAAAAGGAGACAAAATAGAAGGAAAAATCAATATCACAAAAAATGATTCTTATTTTACAATATCTATTCCTTACGATAAAGGATTTGAAATACTAGTTGATCAAAAAAAAATAAATTATCTAAAATCTAATACTAATTTCATTACTTTTCCAATATCTAAAGGAACACATCAAATCAAAATTACTTACAAAGCACCATTCAAAAAGATAAGTCTCTTAATTAGTAGCTTAGGATTAGGATTATTGGGAATAACAATACATAAAGAGAAAAAGAAAAAATAGTCTTTTTCTCTTTAACTTTCTAAAAATTTTCCAGATAAAAGTTTAGATAAAATAACAGCCAATTTTTCATCACTTTCTAAAATAGGAGCATCAACAGAAATAATAATAACACTACCAATTGTATCACTATCAGAAACAATAGAACTAAAAGAATAGTATCCTAACTCTTCAATTCCATCTACAAAAGAAAATAATTTTTTTTGCCGTTCTACAAAACTATCTCTTCTTTCAATACCACGTTCTGTAAATTCTGTTATTTTTTTTCCTAAATATTTCTTTTTCAACAAACCAGAAGCTGCAATTACTTTATCCTTATCAGTTACAATTACATTATGTTTAATCACTTGATTAAAACTATCTACATATTTCGTAGCAGCTTCTTCAATACTTTCCATTGGAGAATACTTTTTTAAAATAATATCTTCTTGATCAACAAAAATCTCTAAAGAATCACCATTTTTAATACGAAGTGACTTTCTTAATTCTTTAGGAATAACAATTCTCCCTAAATCATCAATTC
>CAKPLX010000052.1 GCA_934167785.1 uncultured Bacilli bacterium | reverse complement strand
ATTCATGCAGCAGTTGATAAATTTAAAATGTCTCGGCCTGATGTTAAGTTTGTTCTGGATATTGACAAAAAAAGTACGGTATTTCGTGGTAGTGCTGATATGTGGGAAGCTATCATCGATAATATTTTGAATAACTTCATGCGTTATGCTAAAAAGGAAGTTAAAATTACTGTAAAAAATAAAAAAATAATTTTATTTAATGATGGTGAGAATATTGATGAAAATGTTTTAAATAATATATTCACTCCATATGAAAAAGGCTTGAAAGGAGTCTTTGGATTAGGGTTATCGATAGTTAAGAAGACTCTACACTTGCTTAATTACGATATCACCATTGAAAATGTTAAAAACGGTGTAAAATTTATAATTTATGAATAAGAGATATGGACGATTAGTTTATATCTTTTTTTCTGAGCTTTTTTTTAAGGTTAGGAAAATTCTCTTAAAAAAGTATTGATTTTTAATTCCTTCTTTGCTATACTTAATACATAATATAAGGAGGAGATAGAAGTGGATAATAAGAATGTTCATGGAGAGAACAAAGGACAGATAGTTAGTGAAAATAAAGGAAGGGGTTTGTTTTATGCTGTAATTGCAGTTGCAACTTTCATTATTATGGCAGTTGGGGCTACTTTTGCATATTTTACAGCTACAACAAACAGTGCTGATTCTTCTGTAAAAACTGGATCTACCACTTTAAAGTTAAAATATATTAGTTATGAAAGCGGTTGGATGAATAAGGATTTGATTCCAGCTGATTCAGAAGTAGTTGAATATTCTTTTGAAAATCAAAATGATACTACAATAAAAAAAGATAGTGAGAGTGGCGATGTTTCTTATACATTGTTAAAAAATGGAATGTGTAAGGATGATTTTGGTAACTCTATTTGTAGTGTTTATGTTTTTCAAGTAAAGAATGATGCAAATTCTCCTCAAACTGTTTCTTTAAATGTGGTTAGTGAAGTTAATCAATTTTCTAGTTTGAATGCTATGGCGTATGAACTTAGTTTGCCAGAAGATTTATCTGATTATGATTCTACTGAAAATAATAATGGGCTTAATGATCCAAAATTTAGAAAAGGTGATGGAACTGACTCGGAGGATTCTACATTAATTAATGTTGTTGATGGAGATAATAACACACTTTCTTTAAAGAAAGGTGATGGAGGAGACGATTTAAAAAATGTTTATTCGCCTATATTTGTTAATCGTAATGGTGTTGATAAAAAATTATTGAAATTTGTTGAGTCATCAGATGCTAGTCAAGGTACTTCTGTGAAGAAACCTGCTATTGATCGATTACTAAAACCTACAGTTGATGTAGATGGTGCTGAAGTTAATAACGGTGCTGATGATGATGAAACAACAAAGTTGAGGACAGCCAAAGTTGCTGATGATATTGAAATTATTGGTGGAGAGACTAAGACGATTGCACTTGTTCTATACATAAAAAATGCTAATATCGATCAAACTCGGTCAGATGCTGCAAAGGAATTCACTGGACGTGTTATTATTAGTTCTGGTGATGGATCTACTGGTGTTAGCGGTAGTATCGGTTTAGTAAATGAGGAGACAAAAAATAATTTACAATCAAAACAAGAAGGTTAGTTAATGTTTACTGATTTTGCTTATTTAAGGACTGCTTCATTCTTTGAAGTAGTTTTTTCTTTTTGCTTAAAAAATCGGATTATATATTTTTTTTGATTAAAGAAAAAGAATTTTTTTGCTTTGTGAGAGTTCTTTTGTTTTTAATATTTTTTTCTTTTCTTTTTAGTTATATATAATTGACTTTTAAAATAATATTTGCTATTATTAAGTAGTAAGATAGTAGAGGAGGATATAGTATGAGTGACAACAATTTGAAAAATGATGCTATTGATCCTAATGGTGTAGAAAAAGTTAATAATAAAACAAATACTTTTAATTTGATTATTGGTTTAGCAACTTTGCTGATTGCTATATTAGGAGCAACGTTTGCTTATTTTTCTGCTACTGCAAGAAGTAAAGAGAATGATGTAACTGTAAAATCTGCTTATGTGAGTATTTCTTATGATGGTGGTACAGAGATTAAAGCAAGTAATTTGATTCCAGCTACTCAACAAGTTGCTTTTAAAAAATATCAAAAAGAAGTCGCTCCTTTTAATAAGGAAACCGATGGAGAAATTGACCTTGACTATGATACTTACAGAAATGATGTTAATCGTAGATGTGTTGATTCAAAAGGGAAAGAAGTTTGTTATGTTTATCAGTTTTCTGTTACTAGTGATGGTGCGGTTGGTGAAAATACAGATATATTAGCCTCTATTAAAGTGAATAAAAATGAATTTTCTAATCTTAGTTATGTTTTGTATGAGGTTTCATTTAGAAAAGATCCTGCTGATTCTTCTAAGATACTGACTGATAAATATGGTTTTGGTATTATTGATAAATATACTGTTGTAAGTCAGTTTAAAAATATGGATACTAATCCAGATAATGTTGATTTTACGGGAGTTGGTTTTAATAAATTCGAAAAGCCAGAAGATATAAAAGGTGATAGTGATGAAATTACGGGAACATTGAATCCTGTTGCTTGTTTGTATGCTAACAGTGATGATTATGAAGAGAAAAACAAAGATGATACTTCTCGTTGTAAACCAATTTCAATCACTAATAAAGTCAAACATACTTATCAATTGGTAATTTGGTTGGAAGAGACAGGGGAAGTTCAAGATGAGCAAGGGATGACTTTCGAAGGGACTGTGGCTATAGAAGTTAGTGGTGGACTTGATACTAGCGAGTATGAAAATGGAAATATTACTGGTAAAGAATAATTATTGAATGGCAATTTTTTGATTGCTTTTTTTTCTATTTTTTGATACTATTATAATAGAGGCGGTGATAGTTTGGAAGGTCATGTAAAACGAAAAGACTTTTTTTACATTATTATCCTGATTTTGACTTTTATCACTGTATTTGTTGGAGCAGCATTTGCCTTATATACTTTCTTTTTTAGTCAAAAAGAAGGGAGTAGTGCAGTTTATACTGGTACTTTGTCTATTGAATATTTGTCTGGTGATATCATTAATTGTAATTATTTGTATCCTACTGATAATCCAAAATTTGATAGTGAAAAAAATGTTTATAAAAATACTTTTCGTGTGAGAAATACAGGAAGTTTAGATAGTTTGTTACAATTTAAAATTAATATTAATTATAATGAATTTTCTAGTGGTACTTTGATGTATGCTATTTATAACTCGATTGGTGATGAATTATTTAATGGTTATATTGATGGACAAGCTTCTACTATTATGGCTACTAATATTGAATTAAAGAGTAACATAACTGAAGAATATACTTTAATGATTTGGATTAAAGAATCTGGTTCGAATCAAAATACAGAAATGAAAAAAAATTTGACTGGTACGATTCAAGTGGATGCTTCCCAAAAAATTAGTTAAGGAGGAGTAAAATGAATAATAAGGGTGGAAAGACTTTTTCGGATCTTTTTTCTGATATGTCTTCTGATAATGATATTTCTAGTGGTGATGAATCAAAAGAAAACATAACTTTTGATAATTTATTTGATAAAGCTACTGTAAATGTAGAAAATGATGCTGATATTTCTGAAAAAGAGTTGAAAAATAATGATATTTTTGTTAAACAAGAAAAAAGTAGCGAAAAAACAGTTGCTTTTGATGATTTATTTTCTAGTGCTAAGAAACAATTAGATGAGAGAAGTAATGGTTTATTTTTTGATAATAGTACATCTTTTTCTGAAAAAAATCAAACTGTTGAAGAGAAAGTTTCTTCTATTTTTGAAGATGGTAATCATTTTGATGAAAAACTAGAATATTCTTCAACGCCTAATAATTTATTTTTTGATTTAAGTTCTAAAGAAGAAGATTCAGCAGTAAAGAAAGAAAACGATATTTTTGATAAAAATTCAAATATTGAAGAAAAAAAATTATCTGCTGATGAGAGTCCTTTTTTTGCTTCTAATACTGATGAAAAGCATATTTTTTCTAGTTCTTCTGAAAGTGATCATAATGATATGTTTAATGATGAACTTTTAAAAAATAAAAATATAATTCCGGAGCAAAGTGAAGATCATTTTTCAAATATAGATTTAGGAAATATATTTTTTAACCAGAAAAATATTTCTTCGGATGATTTAGAACAAAATAGTGCCGTTGGTGATTTAGATAAAAAGGTAAGTATTGAAGAAAATGGTGGTAAAAAAGATACTTTTCTTGAAAAAAATAAACCTTTGAAAGAAGAAAAGGTAGAAGAACAAAATACAATTGTTAGTCCTTTTTTTGAAGAAGTTTCATCGTCAGATTTTTCTTCTGATCTAGAAAAAATTAATTTAGTTGAGAATGAAGAACACCCAAAAAAAATACAAAAACTGAATTTAGATAATTTGAAGCATTATTCCGTTAAAATTGAAAAGAAAAAAGAACCGTTGTTTAAATTTGTTTTAGGAGTGATTTCCTATGCTATTTTCATTTGGTTATTGCTGATTGGAATTGCCTTATTAGTATATGTTCTTGATATTAAAATTAGGGCTTCTAAGGGGGATTATAGTTCTCCTACGTTCAATGCCTATGTAGTATTGACAGGAAGTATGTTACCAGAGATTCAAGTTAATGATGTTGTTGTTACGAAAAAAGTAGATGCTTCAACATTAAATGTTGGTGATGTAATTACTTTTGCTTCTGCTGATTCTAGATTTTTAAATACTATTATTACCCACAGAATTATAAAAAAAGAATATGATTCTAAAACAAAGAGTTATTCTTTTCAAACGCAAGGAGATAACAATAATGTTGCCGACAGTGCATTAGTTCCACAAAATAATATTTATGGTAAAGTTATTATAAAAATTCCTAAATTGGGTTATTTACAAGAATTTTTAGCATCTGATGGTGGTTGGATTATTGTTATATTAATTCCTTGTTTAACTGTTATTTCGTATGATATAGTAAAATTATTTAAAGGGTTGAAAAGAAAAAAAAGTAAAAATATAACGATTCAAAAGTAAGTGATAAAAATGAAAACAAATATTTTTAAATTAAAAGAAAAAAATGATAATAGTCGAAAAATAATTATTGAAGAAGATAAAACAAAAAATCCATTGTTGCTGTTTTTTAAAAGACATAAAACTATTTTTTTGCTTATTATTGGTACAATTATTATTTTGTCATTATTAACTTCTGTGGGGTTTGCTTTTTCATTATTAAGAGGGAGTAATGATTATGACATTAGTTATGTAGATGGTAGTGATAAGATTAATAGCAATAATGACCCTAGTATTAAAGATGATGATATTAAAAAAGATCTTTTAGGTGAGGAGGCTCGAGATGAAGGAGTTGTTGTCTTAGTTGAGAGTTTTATGACATCTAGTGGAGATATTGTTGATTATTATACAGATGGGACGTCTGTTATTGTTAAATCGATTGGAAAGATTTATCGTGTTTTTCCTAAAAATGATGGCAGTTATGGTGTAGACAAGGATGGTAAAATTGATTCAGATGTAAAAAAAATTTTAGTTGAGTCTAGTACATCGACGTTATCCGATGGAACTGTTATTAGTTATTATACGGATGGAACAGCAAAAGTTGAATTAAAGTCTAAAACAATTTTTGTGCGTGATAGTAATAATATTAAAACAGAGAATGGAAATTTATTTATTAATACTGCTCCTTCTGGTGTAGCACTTGGAAAAAGTATTCAGAAGAATGCTACACAATATACAGATAAAAGTACTTATATTATTGTTGGTGGAAAAAAATATATTGTTAATAAAAATAAAGATGTTACTGTAGATGGCGAAAATGTTTTGTACGATATTTATAATTCGTTTTCAGTAATTGGGGAAAAAACATATAAAGATGGGAATACTATTACTGTTTTTTCTAATGGTTCCGCTATAATTACAGATAAAAAGGGAAATACTTTATATGTAAAAAAAAGTGGAGATATTTTATTGAAATCGAAGAAATTATATGAAATTTCTCCGAATGATTATGGATATTCCATGTCAATTATTAATTGTTCTGATGGAAAAAAAGTGATATATTATGATAACGGTTCTGCTGTTATTATAAATAAAGATAATAGCCGGGAGTATATTGAGGATAGTGATGATATTATTTATGATAGTCAGAAAAATATTATAACTAGCCCTGATTTCTCTAAAATGGTTAGTGAAAAGGTAACGACTTCTGGTGATAAGGTTTATAATTTTGATAATGGTAAGTCAGAAGTTATTCAATCTGATGGTAGTAGTTATATTGTTGATACCGACAAGTTAATTTTTAAATCTAATGGAGAAATAAATGATAGTAACAAAGAAAATAAACCTAGTCATGGTGGAAAGAATCCTGGTGAAGGAATATATATTAGCGAGGCTGAAAACAAATATAATGATTTTAAGAATATAGAAGATACTATTTTTACTATTCATAATCGAAATAAGCAGAGCAAAAGGTTAAGAATTGTTATTCAGGAGGTATCAAATTATACTAAGTATAATACTTCAAGGCTAGATCCTAGATTTGTTAAATTTCAAATGACAGTAGGTGATAATTATGTTCCGGCAACTAGATTGACAGAAAATTCATGGATTGATAGCGAAGAAAATACAACTTATATTATTTATGATGGCACTATTGGGGCTTCTGAAAAATTAAAAGTCGCTTTGTCTTTATATGTTGATTATTCAGAATTAGATAATAGTTATCAAAATAAAGGGTTTATTGGAACAATAAAAGTTTATGTTGATGACGAATTTTAGTCTAGTTTTGAAATGTTTTGTCGAATTGAATGAATTTATTTTTCTGATGTGGTAGTATTTATTTGAAGGAGATGAATAGTGATGCCACATAAGATTTTATTAGATGATATTTTTAATGATATTTTTGATGATATTTCTTATATTCAACTAAATTCTTATATATTTAAAGGAAAGAATTGTTAATTCTTTCCTTTTTACTAATATTAATTAAGTGAAATTATGTTATTTTCAATAATTTGTATACAAAAAAAATTTTCCATGATATAATGTAGTCGAGAAAGGATCGTGATAATATGAAGTGCAATATAAGAGGTGAAAAAATTAAAGTTACTTCAGCAATTTCGGATTATATTGAAACAAAATTAGCAAAACTTGATAAGTACTTTAAAGCAGATGATGTTAATGCTACTGTGCTTATTCGAGTAAAAGGGAAAAACCAATCTATAGAAGTTACTATCCCTTATGATAAGTATACTTTGAGAGGTGAAGAAACAAAGGAAGATTTATATGCAGCTATTGATTTAGTAATTGATAAATTGGAGGGACAAATCCGTAAGACAAAAGCTAAATTAAAGAAAAATGTGAAAAAGAATGATACGATTCTAAACTTTGATTATGAACTTTCTAAGGAAGAAGAACAGATAGGAAAGGAAAAAATAGTAAAGAAAAAAAATTTAGAATTAAAGCCAATGAGTGAAGAAGAGGCAATATTGCAGTTAGAATTATTGGGACATGATTTTTTCATTTATAAGGATGTCCGTACAAATGAAGTTAATATTTTGTATAAAAGAAAAGATGGAAATTATGGTGTAATAGAAACTAATGTTTAAAATTAGTTTCTCAGAGTGTTGACAAACTACCTATTTTGAAAAAAATTGATTTTTTAATAAATCAAAGTGGGTTAAATTGTCTAAAAAGAGCAAATATTAGGTACTTAATCCCTAAAAAATGCTCTTTTTTATACTTTAGTGTGAGAAATATAAAAGGCTGTGACAAAGCCGATTTGAAAAATCGACTTTGTCAACAGCCTGAGAAACTAATGTTTAAAATTCGTTGAATTCTAAATAAAGTGCACAATTAAGTGCATTACGACCCAAAATGTGTATTTTCATAAGAAAATGCACAT
>CAKPLX010000051.1 GCA_934167785.1 uncultured Bacilli bacterium | reverse complement strand
TTTCAAAGAACATCAGTCTTTCTTTCAAAGACAACATATACTATAACAAAGTTTTAAATCAAAGTCAATAGTAAATTTTATCTTTTTTTTATTTTTTTTACTTTGTTATATTTTGACAACACATTCGGCAAAGAAAAAGTATTTCTTACCCCTTTTTTCCGAGTGCATATCCAATATACCAAAACAAACAACTACTGTCAATAATTTTTGACTTTTTTTTTATTTTTTTAATTTTGTAAAATTTCAGCGATATTTTTGCTAAAATCAAACAAGTAAAATATATTAAATGCTATCTAACCTCATCACTAGATGCTTTAACAAATGAAAGATATTTTTGGTAATAGTTCTCAATAGTCTCTTTATTAAAAGGAAAGTCTTTTCTTCTTACAATATCTATTAAATTCCCTAATTCATAACGCAAAATAAAATCCAATCGATTAGAATAATGCATTTGCTTTTTATGAAATTTATACTCCATCCGATCTAAAACTTTAAAACTACCATTAGGATAAACTCGTAAATCCAAATCATAATCAATATATTTAATAACACGTTCATCAATCAAAAATGGTGTCGCAATATTACAATAAAAATATATTCCATAATCTTTCAATTGGCCAATAATATTAAACCATCTATTCTTAAAGAAAAACAAAATAGCTGGTTCCTTTGTATGCCATACTTGTCCATCGCTATCAACAACAGTAGTACGATTATTCCCAAAAACCATATAATCATCATGCACTTCCAAAAGAACTGCCTCATCCCATTGGCGATGCAAATGTCCATTATGCTTATAGCAATGAATTTCTAATCTATCTCCAACTTTTATATCATCCATTTCCTTGCCTCCCTTTCAATACACCCCAATTATACACATTTTTTATTTAAAGTGCAACACATTATCTAGTGCCCCGTATCTAGTTACCCCTTATACTGGAAAAAATAAAAAAGATATGCTATAATTATGCTATAATTAAAGATAAGAGTAAGAAAGGGTGAATTTATGAAAATATTTTATTATCTAGTTTTAGGATTCATTTTTATATTAAAATCACCATTTTATTGCATTAAATACTCACTAATAGGAATAGCCACAGTAATAAGTATAATTCCTAGATACATCATTAAAGGAATCAAATTTCTTTTTGGAAAAAAAACATCCCAAGAAAATAAAAAAATAGAAAATAACTTTATTCCTATCATTATTACAACATTATCAATAACAACATACCTAATTAGTATTTTTATCCTAACAAGGTGGTATGTCCAAAGTGAAAGAACAAAAAATTTTACAAATAGTATCAACAATACCCCAATACAAAATCAAGAAACAATCACTAAAAATAGTCCAGATCAATATCAAGATTTAACAAATAATACAAATCAAGAAACGAAAAATGATAATCCATCATATATCAATACCAATTATATCAACGTTAATTTAAATTATTACATAAGCAAAAATAGTGAAACAGTAGGATGGATCCAAGTAAACGGAACAAACATAAACTACCCAATTGTACAACATAATGACAACAATTTTTATTTAGAACATGATTTTTATAAAAGAAAAACAAACGTAGGATGGATTTTTGCAGATTACAGAGACAATTTTGAAGAATTAAATAACAACACCATTATATATGGTCACAATCTGATTAACAGAACAATGTTTGGTTATATCCCATATATGCTAAATAAAAATTGGTTCAAAAATCAAAATAATCATTATATAAAAATATCTACAAAAACCACAAATTCAATATGGCAAATTTTTTCCATCTATAAAATAGAACCAACTACTGATTATTTACAATCTGTTTTTAATTCAACAGAAACATACCAAACCTTTCTCAATACATTAAAAAACAGAAGTAGTTATAACTTTAATATTAACGTTTCATTTGAAGATAAAATTATAACATTGTCTACATGTGATGATACAGGAACAAAGAGGATAGCTGTACATGCAAAATTAATAAAAATAGAAAACAAATAAAATACAACATAATCACTTAAATAATATAATACTGTCAAAAGAAAATGTTATGGTTCTTCGAAATTCGGTGGGCCTAAAAAATCACATCTAAATTTTAGATGTGATTTTTATCATATTTTATTTCTTAAAACTTTAAAAAACTAAATCATCTTTAAAAAATTCAAATTAACATTAAGTAAATTTATAACGAATACATTTTGCTGTATCCATCGAAATTCGAAGAACCAATGTTATCGTAATACACATTTGAACTATTTAAAAGAGTGTGTAATCAACACATCTCCATAATCTGAAGATTTTTTCTATATCAAACAGTCGCTGATAAAGTGATGTATTCAAAACAAAATATACTTCTTTTTTTGAAATTTTAGAAATTTGCTAATAACTTGCTTAATTAATGACTTATTTGAAGTTGTTTTCTATCTCAAATTTGTCATTTTCTTTAAATTATGACATGAAAAAATTATCATGGTATTTTGTTCATTTTTACGTAATCTACGAATTCTTATAAATCTCAAATTATGTTGCTCTTTACAATCGCCAAATATTCTTTCAATAGTTTATTTTTTTACGATAATTCCCTTTCCATTTTTTTATATATCTATTTTCATTTGTCTGTTCCTTATATTCTTCCCATGATATAACGTATTACTACTTTTTGATAGTTTTTACTTTTAGCACGTTTTTCTCTGAATCGACAGTTTATGCATTTTTAGGATTAGATTTATATTGTTTATAACCTTTTTTACCATTTCTACTTCTACATCCTCATGTTTACTTTTATTAGCATTTGCTTTTTGATTAGTACGATCTCCAAACACAGTTGTCAAATCTACAAATTCATACTTAATTGCTTGATCTAATATCTATCTTTTCGAAAATTTTATCAAATACATCACTAACCTTATACCTTCTTATATAAATTTAACTTCATATTGAGTAATTAGGAAGTACATTGATAATTATAGAAACCATCTATAAGCAATATTTACTTTACTCTCTTTACAAATTCTCCTCATCGAATTTATTTCAAATATTATATTTATAAACAACAACATAAAAAGTATCACTGTTAAAATACTTAGTCTATCAAAATCACCAGATAAATCTTTGACTAATTCTTCTATAAAAGCAAAATTTATACAACTATCTAGTTTTCTTACCAAATGTTCTTGCAGTACTAGTCATTTAATGTATTAAACATTTTACAATCATTTTTAAAATTCTGTTGGAACATTGCCATAATTATCCCTTACTCTCTTATATATTTCAATAATATCATATCAAAAATACATGAAAAAAGTAAGACTAGTAAGCTCATTTTGGAATATATAAACTACCTTACACATTAATTATACACTATTATTGAAATAAAAAAAGACCACTAACAAAATTTACTTTGTCAACAGCCTGAAATCACATCTAAAGCTTCAGATGTGATTGCTTATGTTCCATAAACACCAAATTCCCCTTCAATAAATAAAAGCTAAAATTTTTGAAGATTAACAATCAATTTTCTTTTTTATTAGTTATTTCTTTAACTAAATCATAAGTGATAATATCATTAGATACGTCAATCATATCATTTACATGATCAGCATTTTCAGTAATATAACTAGCATCAACTGCATCTCCATTAACAGAATAAAATTCACCATTTTGACCATTATAATAAATTTTATTGGTAACATAAGAACTATCAATAAATGCTACAGTATTGTCTTCATTAGAATTTCCCAATACATCATGTCCTAATTGAAATTTACTATTCTCCACTCCAAATAAATTTGCTAAAATTGGATAGGCATCTACCATTCCAGTAGCAGTTGAAATCGTTTTTGTAATTTTTTTATCCTTTGTCCAAATAATAAAAGGTACCTTTTTATCCAATTTATACTCATAATCATTATAATCAACATAACCCTCATCTCCCTCTTCTTTAAGAGAATCAGTATATGGATCATAATTGTACATTAAATTATAATTTTTCTTACTAATTCTAGCATCATGATCACCATATATAACAATAACAGTATTATCCAATAACCCAGCTGCATCCATATCATCAATAAATTGAGAAATTGCTTGATCCATATAATGAACTGATCGAAAATAATCTCCCAAAGTTGTACCACCTAAATAATTTCTAACTATCTCTTGACCATCAATATCAACTTTCCAACTAGTATCATATTCATCCATCAACTTCAAATCACTCCAAGGTGTATGATTGGTTAAAGTTATTAAAGTACCATAAAAAGGTTTACCCTTGCTAGAAATTTCCTCTATTTTAGGAACAACTTGCTTAAAGAAAGACTTATCACTAAGACCTAAACCAATAGTCTCATCAACCTTAAATGAATTCTTACTATAAAATTTATCATATCCCATATTTTTATGCATTGTGGAACGATTCCAAAAATCACCAGTATTTCCATGCATACTAAATGTATAATATCCTTTATTTTTAAAAGCTTTCTGAATTGTTTGATATTGCCTATCAAAATAATTAACAAACACCGTTCCATTGGAAGAAGGCATTAAAGAAGTACTAAAAGTAAATTCAGCATCACTACTAGTTCCTACTCCCACTTCAGAATAATAGTTATCAAAATATATTCCTTCTTTGGCCAATTTATTCAAATTAGGAGCAACATCAACACCATTAAAAGAACGATTCAACGCCACAGTCTGTAAACTTTCTGCATGAATAACAATAACATTCTTACCTTCAAATACATTGCTATATTGATTTTTTGTCACTTGAACAGTATTAGCATCATAATAGTCATTAACTTTTTTTAATGCGCTATCATGACCAAATAAGTTATTAATTTTAGGCTCCAAACTCTGAAAAATATCATTAATTTGATACGTATATATTCCAAAGCTAGAAACAACAGACTCTCGATTCCACATTTTTCCAAACCGACTCCACTCAACCGAAGTAACTGTAAACCCTGTAACAACCAAAACAACTACCCCTGTCGCAAATAAATTTATAAAAGAGAATTTTCGATCGATTTCATTATCTGGAAGATTTTTAATACTATCCTTTCCTTTCAAAATCCCCATTCTTCTTTGCTCTTTAATATAATAAAAATAAACAAAAATAGGCTGCCATAAATACAACAAATCAGTAACCTTTAGTACTTTCTTAACAACTGCATCTCCAACATCTACAACAAAAGCTGAAGTAGCAAGTAAAGAAATAGATGCAAAAGAGTCATAATAAGTATAATAAACAGAATGAATGATTAAAACAATCGTCGTAAAAATAGATAAACCTACTAAATATTTTTTTCTACTTTTATCTTTTTTAAACAAAAACATAAAAGACGAAAAAATTAAAATCATCCCTAAATCCATAAAAAGTGGCTTCAAATAAGTAAAATTACCAACCGTAATAATCCTTAATAATAAAGTATTTAATAAAGCAGTAATAACAAAACAAAAAAGCAAAGGAACTCTTTTAAAAAACATCACATAATGCTCTTTAAAAAAAATTCGTATCTTTTCAAGATTTTTTTTCATATTTTTTCTAGAAAAATCCAATTTTTTCATAACATCCTTCTTTCCTCGTAAAAAAATTATAACACTAGATTTACTTTTTTGCAACTTCTCTAAATATTGAAAACATCACTCACATAAATATATATTTCCATCTTTAAAAATTATATGATATACTCTAGTTATGTTTTACGAAAGGAACAGAATATGAATAAACAAAAAATAATAGGAATAATTGCTGAATACAACCCATTTCATCTAGGACATTTATACCAAATTAATGAAATTAAAAAAAAATATCCAGAATCCACAATCATATTAATTACCAATAGTAGCTTTACTCAACGAGGAGATATCGCAATAACCAATAAATGGAACAAAACAACAATCGCCTTAAACCACAGAATTGATTTAATAGTAGAACTTCCATTTTTTTACGCTACACAGTCAGCTGATATTTTTGCAAAAGGCTCTCTCGAAATTTTAAATCATTTAAAAATTGATATTTTAGCCTTTGGAAGTGAATCGAATAATTTAGAAAAACTAACTACAATAGCAAAAACTCAAATAGAAAATCAAGAATATCAAAATAAAGTAAAAAAATACTTAAATACTGGTATTAATTACCCAACCGCTTTAAGCAAGGCTTTAAAAGATACTATTGGCTACACAACAAAAGATCCAAACGATCTCTTAGGAATTTCTTACATAAAAGAAATACTTATCAATAACTATCCTATAAAACCAATTTCAATCAAAAGAATTGGTTCTTATCATAGCAAAACGATTAAAAATCACATTGCTAGTGCCTCCTGCATCAGAAAAAAATTACAAAATGGAAAAAAAATAAAGCAATATTTACCAGACAATACAGAAAAATACATCGAGAAAAATTTAACACTAGAAAATTATTTTCCATACTTAAAATACAAAATCCTAACAGAAAAAGATTTGTCCATTTATCAAACTGTTGAAGAAGGAATTGAAAATAGAATTAAAAATGTAATTCAATACAGTTACACATGGCTAGAACTTGTCAAAAATTTAAAAACGAAAAGATACACCTACAATAAAATAAACAGAATGCTCATTCATATCCTAACTTCTTTTACAAAAGAAGAAGCCAAATATATAAAGAATGATTACATTCGCATAATTGGTTTCAACGAAAAAGGAAAAAAATATCTAAATAAAATAAAAAAACAAATTTCTCTTCCTATCATCACAGCCTACAAAAAAAATGTTTCTCAAACTCTCGATTTAGAATACCAAGCCTTATCAATTTATTATCTCCCATTTTCTAAAGAATTAATTTTTAAAGAATATCAAAAAAAACCAATCATAAAAGTTGCTGAAACAAAACATTAACATCTTTTTTTGATGAAACAAGAAAAATTTTTGACAAAATATCAAAGGAGTAGCCACAACTAGAAAAAGAATCATACAAAAAAGGAAAAATAAAATAACAATAAATTCGATTTTCACAAAAAAAAGTAACATATTTAGAAATATTTTTCTGTACTTCTTCCGAATCATCCAAATAAAAAACATACCTATAATATACATTATCTGCATATAAATTAAAATAAATATTTTTATTTTTTATAAAAGCTGAATATTCAGAAACACCATTAACAAAAAAGATGTTTCTTATAATTGATTTTCTTTCATAATCACTTAATTTATAAAATAAAGAAAGAAAATAAATAGCCATTTTCATATAGAACTCACATCCTTTTTTTCAATATTATTACAACACTAAATTTCATAAGATAAAAAAAGAATACTAACTTATGTATAATAAATCAACATCAAAAAAGTAAATGTTCCTAATAAGGTTACATTTACTTAAACGATTTACACATGAACGTCAATCAGCGAAAAAAGGTTCGAACAACCAATAAAGCATTACTACTATTAATAGCAATATGATATAGCAAATAACCAAGTACAATTCCAACTATAAAACATACCAGTAAAATAAAAAGGATAACCGCAATTGACATATTTTCTTCATTTTCTAATTCACTATCAATAATTTCTTCTCTTTCATTCCAAACTTTTTCATTGATTTTCTTGCCTCGAATCTTTGAATTTCTCTGCTCAGATAGCTTCTTAATTTCAGCTACATTAATCGCTTGAGTAAAAGAGATTCCTTTCTTACGAGGCTTATTAATTTTTCTTGTTTTAACCTTTAAAACTTTATCAACTGAAGCTTCTTTTTCTATATCAAAAGAATTGATTTTTTTTAAATTATTATCAACATCACCCCTGTTTAAATTTATTTTTTTCCCTTTCAACTTATCTATCACTTTTTTTCAACTCCTCTTCTAATATAAATTTATTATATCACTAAATAAAAAAATTCAAAATATTTTTAAGGCAATCGCTTAAAAATAACTAAAGTTAACTGATACTTGGAATTATTTCAAATATCAATTTTTCTATACTAATTTGATAATCTATTATGTAATAATTTTCTGTTACAACAGTTTCATCATCAGAAATTCTAGATACTTTTGTATAGGTAATTGCTTTAACTGTTTTCCACTTGATTTTATCTTTTATTTTTGATACATCATAACATAAAAAATATTCTCTTTCTT
>CAKPLX010000050.1 GCA_934167785.1 uncultured Bacilli bacterium | reverse complement strand
ACGGCGTGGGGGTTCGAGTCCCTTCATCCGCACCAATGACGTATCTGTTCGAACTAACAGATGATATAAAAATCAATTAGTAATGGTTGATTTTTTTTTATGCGAACAATCATCCTAAAAACTAAATGAAAGGATGGTGTTTGAAATGAAGATAATTAAAGAAGAATTACGATTTGAGGAAAAGTTAAATAAAAGACTTGAATTTTCTCATGTATTGAGCCACATAGAGTAATTATAAAAAACATTACTTTTCTAGTTTTCAATTATTCTAATAATGTTTATATCTCTAATTTGGTTTAGTGATGACTTATATAAAAATGGCATATTCGACAACAATGATAATGAAATAGATAATAACATTTTTAGAAAAAGAACTACACTTATAAATTTTGGAAAATATAAACTTGTAATGTTTGCGATGACTAAACTTATGGAAATGGAAACAATAGAACAAAATAAAGTAGCTTTATATTTATTTAATAATATAAGTATTGGATAAATTAAAAAATAAACCACCACAACTATTGAAGAACAATAGCTGTGGTGGAATAAGTACCTTTTAATCTTCTTTTTTGATACCCAAGTAGTTCTTGAGTAAGAAAATGAAAGTGTACAAGTCGTAATGAGAACCGATTTCGATTGTGAATTGTGAGTGGCTCTGCTCATAACTGCCATAAACCTTATCCTTCGGAAAACCCTCGCAGTAAACAGATGCAATCTCTTCCTTCGGGTTAAAAAGACCCATGTAATCAAAGTCCAGAGGTTTATCAGATTTAACTGAAATTTTCCAGTCGTAGAAATTGTACCGAAGTACCATCTCTATACCATATTTTTCCAGGTTAATCTGGAACACAGGTAATTTTACCGATTTTGAATAATGGGTAGAAATCACCAGTGGCGGATTGTCGTGCCATTCTTCGTAAGTCGACATTAGCATGTGGCAAAGAGGGCCACGAACAAAGCGTACCTGATCTTCGAGACCTTTTGCATAAATCAGGTTCTTATCAGGCTTATTTACCCGTATCCATGCAGTCACGTCCACAGGTAAATGTTTGTCGTAGTAGTCTCTTGCAAACTCGACAATAGAAGGATCAGTATTTTCGCAGCAGATTTCGTAATCATCAGGGTTAAAACCCTCGATATACTTTTGCATATCCTTCAGGTCTTCATAGTATACTCGTTTTTTCATGATGTTATCCTCCTTTTAATTGTTCAGAGGACTATGCCTCTGAAATTTTTGGTTTCAAAGGCAACAAAAAATATGTCACATTTTAATTCTATCATATTTTACATAAAATTTCAACTTTGGGCGAAAAATACTTGAAAAGTACAAAAAAATTGTTAATACATACAAATCAATTTTTAAAGATGAAAAATTTAAGCTAATAGATAAAGAATATATAAAACAATAATATTAAGTGCTATTTTTACATTAATATTGATGAAATATGAACTAATTGTAATAGAAATTATTTTATTTGGATTAAGTATTATTGAATTTTTCTTTACTTTTACAAAGAATAATGATATATTATTTATATAATTTTAATAATTTATTAATTAATTTTTTGTAATCCTGTTTTACAGGTTGATATATAGACAGTTATATAAAATGAGTATTTTAAGGAGGAAAATTTATGATTAAAAATCTTTTGATTATCGGAGGAGCAGTTTGTGGTATTATTTTTTGCATTGTTATGATGGTGTTATCAACTAAGAACTATATAATACTAAAAAAATATACAAAAAAAACAAAGAAAAGCCAAGAAAAAAGACTAGAGGATGCAATGAGATTTTATCTTTTAGCTACACAACTTAAATATAAAATAAGAAGTGGGTGGGATGAAACTCATTGGAATGTCAATAAAGAACGACTTGAAAGTATAGCAGAACATGTTTATGGCACATGCATATTAGCAATAAGTATTGATTCAGAATTTGAAACATGCTTAAATATTAATAAAGTTATAAAAATGATAGCTATTCATGAAATAGGTGAAGTTGTTATAGGGGATATTACACCATTTGACAATATTACTCATGAAGAAAAAATAAAAATAGAACATAAAGCTATGAAAGATGTTCTTGGAGACTTAATCAAAAAAGATGAGTTATATTCATTACTATTGGAATTTGATAACCAAAAAACAAAAGAAGCTATTTTTGCACATCATTGTGATAAAATGGAAGCAGATATTCAAGCAAAAGTTTATCAAGATATGGGATGTCAACATTCTTTAGATGAACAGGAGAATAATGTTGTTTTCAAAAGTCAAAGCGTTCAGCAAATGGTAAAAGATGGGGCAAAATCGGCATTTGATATTTGGTATGAATGGGATAAGCCATTATATGTTGATGATGATACATTTGCTAGTATTCTTGATTATGTGGAAGTTATCAATACTAATCTTATTGTTAAATAACAGTATGCAAAAAATAAGAAAATTTTCTTTCCACTTTGTAAGAAGTGGTTTCTTTTTTTAAAATTTAATTTAATAGTATATATTTTTTACAAAAAGTATGCTAAAATACATATACAGTCGATAAGGAGAATTATTTATATTAATAAACCTATTATAGGAGTAGTATCAAAACATTATGCTACTCATAAATCAAATAAAATAGATACTTTTATAAGAGATGAAGTAAAACAAGCAATATTTGACAATGGCGGAGTAGCTATTGGAATACTACCTACAGAAGCTAATATAAACTATTGTGGAGATGATTGGAAAGACAATTTATCAATGGAAGAAAAAGAAAATTTAATAGCTCAATTAAAATTATGTGATGGTGTTATTTTACAAGGTGGTGCAGAAATAGATAATTATGAAATTGTAATCGCTAAGTATTGTTATGAAAACGATGTTCCAATACTGGGTATTTGTGCAGGGCAAAATAATATTGCAAGAGCTTTAGGAGGAACTATTTATAAAATTCCTAATCCAGAGAAACATGATAAACCTATCGATAAATATGTTCATAGTATTAATATAAATAAAAATTCAAAATTTTATGAGATAGTTCAAACTGATAAAATGCAAGTTAATTCTAGGCATAAGAGAACAATAAAAGAATGTCCTAATTTAGATAAAGTTGCTTTTTGTGAAGATGGTTATCCAGATGTAATTGAATCTAAAAACAAAACATTTTATATTGGTGTTAGATTTCATCCTGAAAGTCTATATAAAATAGATGAAAAGCACAATAAAATTTTTAAGGATTTTATAAATGCATGCAAAAATTTTTAAGCAAAATATGTACAAAAAAAGGAGTCAATGACTCCTTTTTCGTATTACTATTTTGAAAAAATCTTTTCTATTTCTGGCATAATATCTTTTCCTCTAGATAAAATACCATTGTGTACTGTTACATCAATTATTTTAGATTGGGCTGATATTCTGAATTCTATTGTTTGATCAGTTTTCATTTCAAATATAAGAAAAACTTTCATTCTAATATTAGATGTTTTTATACTATTTTTCAGATATTCCAACCAACTATTTATAATATCGTTGTCAGGCAGTCCATATAGCTGTACATAACTAGATTCAACCTCTGTTCCTGCATAGTTATAATGTTTCTTTCCATTTTAAACAATATCTTTCAACTCCATATTAGTAATTGGAGTTAAGCATAAACAATATTTCAGTAATTTTTCATAATTCAAAGAATATTTACTAGCCAAATTCTTAGCAACATCGACTTCTTCCGGAATTGTTTTTGAACTTTTAAAAGATGTTGTGTCAATCATCATAGCAACAATTATCATCTTGGCATCTTCTTTTGTTAACGGATAACCCTCCTGATTCATAATTTCATAAATCATGTAAGTACATGCACAAGAGTTTCTTCTATACTGATATTCACAATTCAACTTTTGCATTCTAGGATGGTGATCTATACATCCAACTATTTTTCCAGAATGGATTGTTTCAAAATGGTCTTCCAAAAACAGATATCTATCAGCTTTTTCTGAAACGTTTTCCCATTTTTTTATATCAATATTGAAGAGTTCTTTCACAATTTGGTATGTATCATCTTCTTTAACTTCTTCTAAAATGATAAATTCATTTTCGATTTTTAAAAAGTCAAACAACTTTGACAATAAAATACCAGATAAAAATGCATCTACATCAATATTGTCATGTCCCAAGATTGTAATTTTCCGCTTGGCAAAGTTTTTTTTTAATTTTTCAATTTGCATTTTATGCCTCCGTATTTTCGATTAACTCTAAGGCCTTGCGGATAGCGTTATCTGTTCCTACTACTTTATGGTAGATGACATTGTTTGCACTCAGATAGTTTTCCAATTTTTCACCGAATTCCTGACTTTCTTTTTCAGTTTCAATTCTTCCATTTGAATCATATTTTACATCAGGATTTCTTTCGATAAAAATGGTAATCTGTTCGGTTTTGTTACGTAAGTACCATGCTAAATCTTCAACAACCTTGCTTTCTTTTGAAGCATGAAGTGCTGATATTTCAATTCCAGCATCAGTCACAATATAATCTACCAGATCAACCAAATCATAAATTCTTTTATACTGTTCTGCAATAATGTAAGATTGATTTGGAATGTACTTTTCTAACAGACTATTATATGTTAAGTCTTTAGCAAATTCCTGAACATACTCAACATTTCGTGCTTTTTTCTTTAACTCATAAGATAAGCCAAGTGCAGCAGTACTCTTTCCAGCTCCTGGAGCTCCAACAAATGAGATAACAATCGCTTTTTTCTTTTTCACATTTGCATTTGGCAAAATTGAAAGCTGCTTTGTTAAATCTGGGTAAGCATTGAACATAGCAATTGCCTTTTTCAACATATCTTTATGCTGATACGCAAGTGGCTTTGAAAAGGCGGTAGAAATATCATAAAAAGCGACATTCTCCAAATCATTTCCAGCCTTTAAATAATCCTCATACTTAAAGATTTCATCTTCAATGAAGATACCGAAGCACTGTGAAGAACCACCTCTTGTTCCTGCAAATTTTTCATCTTCAGAACTATATAACCCAATATAATTCATTTGTTCCAAATTATTTGCATTTGGAATATTTTGAATTTTAATGATAGCTGGTTCTAAAGAGTTATCAAGTATTTTTACTTTCAAGCCTGCACATTCTTGCAGACCTCTAATTGCAGCTTTAATAGGCGATTCGAAAGTTTCTTGATTTATTGCTGTTCCCATAAGAGAAAAATAACCTGGAAAATCCACTTTCTTAGCTGAACGTTTGCCTAACAAGACATATACTTTTCCATCTATTGTGTTTCGTATAAGAAATACAATATCGACACTTTGTCTTCCAGGTACAAACTGAATTCCATTATTTTTGCTAGTAGCAATAATTTCTTTAAAAGTGTTACGGAAAAGTAAGGGTTTTACTTCAGTTGGAATCATAGGTTCAAGTTTCTTATAATCTCCTTCCAGAATGAGTTTCCTTATTTCTGTTGCGTGATATTTTATATCACTCTGAATTTCTGGATTGATTATTTCAAAGCCCAAATCTTCCTCTTTTTCTTCTAAAACATTCAAAATGTCTTCCTTATTTCCTGTACAAAAATGTGTGATTTTGTGCATTTTGAATGCTTTCAAAATAGATTCCATCCATTCTTCAAAGGTTTCCGTGTCTGGTAAATGAATAATTTCATACCGTTCTTCCGGAATATTCTCAGCTTTGAAAATTGCTTCTAACATTTTCTCTCTTTCGACTGCCGGTATGCAGTATCTCTGCTTACCGTTTTCATAACAAGAGCCAATGATAACCAGCAATTTTTCAACCTGTTCATCCTTGGCAAATTGAATTAAAAATTTCTTGTGCCCATCATGAATTGGCATCCACCGTCCAATGGCGGCAATTCTTTTCTTTGTAACATTTCTTTGATTGGTTCCATTTGTAATCATAATCAAAATTCCTTTCTTCTATAAATTTTTTTAGTTACAGAATTAATTATAGCATAGGAATGTGCTTTTTTCAACATAAAATTCACTTGAGATAGGCTTGTGTCATAAAAAATTGCAATTTTATGTAAAATGTATTATAATAATGATATAGGTATTTCCTAATAGTAGCAAACTAACGGTATAAGTAATTATTATTACTTATACATTATCAAACAAAAACAGGAGGAAAAGCTATGGTACAAAAAGTTCGTTACAATGGTGGAACACAGCGGATGTATGAATGTTCAGATCCTACTGATTTAATTGTAGGAAAAGAATATGAAGTTATCCAAAAAAAAGAGAGTGACTGGCATACAGAATATATTCTTAGAGGAGTTAAGGGAGAATTTAATTCAGTATGGTTTGACGAAGTTTCAGAAAACATCTATATGGCTGTTTCTCGCAGAAAACCTGAGCTAGGAAAAATATACGCTTGCTCTAAATTGGAGTTTATCTGCGGAAAGCTTAAACTGAAAGGCTGGACTACAAGCATTGTAAAGAATGTGGAACATCTAGGAAATGATATCTTTAAGGTAAAAACAGAGAATAATATTTACATCGTTAAGGTGGTTGATTAACCACTCAAAAGACTCTTACTTAATGTAAGGGTCTTTTGAGTTTTATATTACTTGGTAGGATGAAAAAATAAAAAGTTTTTACATTACATTTATATTACAATTTTTCAAATTTATTGACTAAAAAAATATGCAATGATATAATAAAACGGAAAAAGTAAAAAAATATCAAAAAAGGAAAAATATATAAAAAAACGAAAGAATTGGAGGAAACAATAAAGATGAAAATGCTAAAAAAGATGTTAGCAAGTATAATAATCTTAACAATGATAACATACATATTATCATCAATATTAATTCAAAATAAATCACTAGCAGTAACACAAAGTACAAGTACAGATATTAATTCAATAGATAGTTCAAAATATCCAGGAATAAAAGAAAAAATACAAGCTTTACAAAAAAAATACCCAAATTGGAAATTTAAAATACTTTATACAGGGTTAGATTTTAATGAAGTAATAGCAAATGAATATACAGGACACGGAAAATCTCCTAAAAACCTAATATACAAATCAGCAAATTATCAAGGAGCATGGATTTGTTCAATTTGCAAAGAAAGAATATATGACAATGGAAATTGGAGATGTGCATCAGAAGAAGCAATAAAATATATGATGGATCCTAGAAATTCAATAAATGAATCTGATATATTCCAATTTGAAGAATTAACAAAAACAGAAACAGATATAAACACAATAAAAAACATGACAACAGGAACATTCTTAGCAGGTTATGAACAAGCAATAATAGATACTTCGAACAGTAACAATGTAAATGCTTGCTATATAGTTGCAAGACTAATACAAGAACAAGGAAAAACAGGAACAGTTTTAACATCAGGAAAAGGTTATAATGGTCAGTATGTTGGCTATTACAATGCATTTAACAGAGGGGCTTCTGGAAACTCAACAGAAGCAATATTATTAAATGGATTAGCAACAGCACAAAAATATGGATGGACAAGCTTAGAAAAATCAATAAGTGGTGGAATTGATTTTATAGCAAATCAATACATACATAAAGGACAAAATAACCTATATTTACAAAAATTTGATGTAGAAACAACAAATGGACTATATTCAAATCAATATATGCAAAATCTAATGGCAGCAGAAAATGAAGGATTAACATTAAAAAACACATATATAAATACAAATTCAATGTCATCAGCACATACATTCATAATACCAGTATATGAGAATATGCCAAAAGCAGATTGTGCAAGACCTTCTACAAATGGGACAAGCAATGTAACAACAGATTTAGTAAGAGTTAATGTTAATAGTACATTAAGAATACGAAATACAGCAAATGGTAACACAACAGTTGGATGGTTATATAAAGATGAATTTGTAACTAGATTAGAAAAAGCAACAACAAAAGTAAATGGAACTTATTGGGACAAAATAAAGAAAGCTGATGGAACAACAGGGTATGTAGCTAGAGAAACTTATGAAAATGAGAGCGATTATAAATTGTATTTAGTTCCTATAAGTGAAGATAGCGGAAATAATAGTAATAACAGTAACAACAATAATAGCAATGAAAATAACCAAATTTTAAAAGGTGATGTAAATAAAGATGGAAAAATAACATCAAGTGATTATGTCTTAATAAAAAATTATATAATGGGAACA
>CAKPLX010000049.1 GCA_934167785.1 uncultured Bacilli bacterium | reverse complement strand
TTGCTTAAGAAGATATTATATATGTTTCTAAAACTTATTGCACATTAATTGTGCACTTTCAATAAAAATCTACAAATACAATAAAATCATATAAAAACTAATTAAAATTCTTGTTTATTTATAATTTTGATGTTATAATTATTAACGAGTCAGAAGGGAGGGATAGAAATGTCAGTAAATGTTAGAAATAATAATATCGATGGAGCTCTTAGAATCCTTAGAACACAATCGGCCCCAACCCTTTCTATATTAAGAGATAAAAAAGAATACAAGAAACCTGGAGTTAGAAGAAGAGAAGAACAAAAGAGAAATACAATTAATTCTAGAAGAAATAGCAAAAAAAATAGCTATTCTAATAGAAGTAATAGTAAAAAATATGCTGCTTAAAGGGAGATGATATAATGACTTTATCAGAGAAGATTAATGAAGACGTTAAAACAGCAATGAAGAATAAAGATAAAGAGAAATTAAATGTTATTCGAATGGTAAAAAGTGCTATTCAACTTGCTAAAATTGAATTAAAACATGAATTAGCTGATGATGAAGTAATAGATGTAATTTCTAAACAAATCAAAATGAGAAAAGATTCAATTTTAGAGTTTGAAAAAGCTTCTCGAGATGATCTAGCAGAAAACTATCAAAAAGAGATAGAAATATTGAAAGAATATATGCCAGAACCTTTATCCAAAGAAGAAGTATTAGCAATAATTGATGAAGCATTTAATGAAATTAAACCAAGCTCTCCTAAACAAATGGGACTCGTGATGAAGAAAGTAACCCCACAAATAAAAGGAAAATTTGATATGGGTGAGGTCAGCAAAATAATAAAAGAAAAACTAAGTGGGGAGTAAAAATCTATATTCTATCAATTGAAATTATAAGAATAAAAATAGCATTGGTCAGCAATTTACCAATGCTATTTTAGATAATAAAGGAGAATTGATAAAAAGTATTTTACTAGAAATTTTAGACAATTATTTGTCTTTCTTTAAAGATGAAAAAAATAGACAATCAACTTTAGTTCATTTTTTAAAAAATCATAATAATAAAGAAATAATTGACTGGAATAATATTGGTGGTCATGTTGTAGCAAGGGGATTTGTTTATGCGGTAAAGGAAGAAAAATTTTTGGTGCTATATCATAATGATTTGCACATATTTTTATATCCAGGAGGCTGTATAGAGAAAATGGATATTGATCCTCTACAGGCAGCAAAAAGAGAAATAGAGGAAGAAAAAGAATTGAAGAATTTAAAACAGTTAGGAATATTTAGCGATAAGCTAATTCCTATTGATATAGATACTCATAGAATAAGATCTAATAAAAGATAAATTTACCTGAACATTATCATTTCGATTTCAGATATTTGTTTGCAGTAGATAAAATTTCAGATATTTGTTTGCAGTAGATAAAATTTCAGATATTAAAAATCAATTATGAAGAACTTTCAAATTATAAATGGATAAGTATCGAAGAATTAAAGGCAGAGATAAATTATGGACCAATTGCAAATAAAATATAGCCAATAATAAATAAAGAAGAAGTACTAAATTATAGAAGAATTTTGAAATAAGTAGGAACTTTTTTTAGCAAAATAAAAAAACTATTATTAGTTCTTTCAGCCAAAAAAATTCCATTTGATTAGTAACTTATTTTGAAAGTTAACTCTCAGGTTTTTGAATCTTATCCCATTTAGTTTTTTGATAGCAAGTATCAAAATCACTATCAGTAACAACAACACTAACCATATTTATAACAAAATTAACAATTGTAGGGATTAAAAACAATATCATACATAAAATAATTCTTTTTATTACCATTTTTCCATTCTTTTGCATTTCATCACTTCCGCTAGAAACAACACTTTTTGCCAAATCTATTGTAGTCATAACAATAAGACCCATTGGTATAATGTACCAAACCATATTTAATAATTCCTTAATAAAATAAATTGTACCCAAAATAGCTGTGTTTTCACACAAACTTACATCAATAAAATTCACTTCGTTCACCTCTACTAAAAATATTATAGCATGAATATTAGATATAATCAATCAATCAAAAACTTAAATAGGTAGCATAGTCTGTTTGGTTTTACTATATTTTTAATATTTTTTTGTAAAATGAAAAAATAGTCTTTTACAAACTTATACATTTATGGTAAACTAAAAAAGAAGATAGAAAAGAGGAAAAATATGGAATTTAACTTTAAAGAAAAAAAAGCATTAGTAACAGGAGGAGGAAGTGGACTTGGAAAAGAATGTGCGCTTCTTTTTGCCAAAAATGGAGCAGACGTTTTAATTGCTGATTTAGTTCCTGAAAGATGCGAAGAAGTTTGTCAAGAAATTCGCAATTTGGGAAGAGAAGCAATTGCATACCCTATAGATGTAACCAACCCAGAACAAGTTCACAGAATGTATGAACTCATCAAAACAAAATGGGGGAGAGTTGATTTTGTTGTAAATAGTGCTGGAGTTTGCTTAACTGGTGACTTAACCAAACAAAGCATTCACGATATCAACGCACTAATTGACATAAATATCAAAGGAACCATCTATTCTTGCAAAGAGGCATTAACCATAATGCGACCACAAAAATATGGAAAGATTGTAAATATGTCTTCTATTGCCGCAAAAAGTTGCTCAGCAAATTTTAGTGTTTATAGTGCAACTAAAGCAGCTGTCTTAGCCGCAACAGCTTCCCTTGGAAGAGAAGCAGCAATGGATAATGTAAACGTAAATTGTATTTGTCCAGGAATAATTCGAACCAACATGTGGGAAGATATTTTAGATCAAATGGCAGGAAAAGAAGAAAATGTTAGAAATACAGTTTGGGAAAAATGTAATATGGGAACACCAAACGGTAAACCACAAGATCCTATTGATATTGCAAATATGACGGCCTTCTTATGTACGGAAGAAGCAAGATATATCACATCACAAAACATTGGAGTAGATGGAGGATATACTTTCTAAAAGAAGTAAATAGTATTCGAAACAAATACTATTTATTTTTTTATGTAAAAAATAAAAAAACACTTACACGAAAAATTTTTTTGTGGTATATTGAATAAGCAACTTTTCAAAAAGAAGCAGAAAAAGAGGTGTTTATATGAAAAAAATTGATCTTGGAAAAGATAATATTAATCATTTGTTATTATCTTTTGCTATTCCTTGTGTAATAAGTATGTTGATTAATTCTGTTTATAATATCGTAGATCAAATATTTATTGGAAAGGGAGTCGGAACTTTAGGAAACGCTGCAACAAATGTAATCTTTCCTTTAGTTATTATTTTTAATGCAGTGGCAGGTTTAATTGGGAATGGTGCTGCAGCTAATCTATCTTTAAAACTTGGCGAAGGAAAAAAAGATGAAGGCGGAAAAATTATTGGTTCAGCTACAACTTTTTCTATTTTATTCTCTATCATTTTAAGTATTTTAGCTTATTTATTTCTACCACAACTAGTTTATTTTTTTGGTTGTACAAAAAGTGTTTATACTTATGCTATTGAATATGGAAGAATGATCATTTTAGGTGCTCCATTTATGATGATTTACTCTAGTTTATCCCAACTCATTCGAGCAGATGGATCCCCTAGATATGCTATGGTTTTATTAGTAGTTGGTGCCATTTTAAATATTATTCTTGATCCAATCTTCATTTTTAATTTTCATCTAGGCGTAAAGGGAGGAGCAATTGCAACAGTTATTGGACAAATAGTATCTTTTGTAATGGCTATTCTCTACTTAAGAAAATTAAAATCAGTTTCCCTTCATAAAGATTCTTTTAAAATAGATAAAACAATCTTTCGAACATTAGGATTAGGGTTATCTTCATTTATTACTCAAATTACTGTTTTAGCATTATTCGTATTTATGAATAATATGATGACCAAATATGGTGCTAGAACAAAATATGGATCAGATATTCCCTTATCAGTCTATGGTGTAATTTCTAAATTAAATAGTTTATATATTTCTACCATTTTAGGAATATCTATCGGGGCACAGCCAATAATAGGATTTAATTACGGTGCTGAAAATAAGGATAGAGTAAAGGAAACACTAAAAAAAGTATTATTAATCAATATGACTGTTGGTCTTATCTTCAATATCATCTTCTATTGTTTCCCTAAAGAATTAGTAAGTATTTTTATTGCCAAAACTGATCCAAACTATCAATTATTTATTGAATTTGCTATTTTAATTTGTCATACATTTTTAATGTTAATGGGATTAAACTTTTTAGAAATGACGACTTCAATTGTCGTACAATCTCTAGGAAATGTCAAAAAAGCAACTGCAGTATCATTTATTCGTCAAATTATTTTATTCATTCCACTTGCATGCCTAATGGGCATAACTTTAAATAAAGGAATCGAAGGCATTCTCCAAGCAGGACCAATAGCCGATGCCATAACCTTTATTTTAGCAATTTTCATTCTAGGAAGTGAATATAAAAAATTAAGTTCTAAAGAAAACAAAGAAGAAAATACTTCATCAGATAATTTCTCAATAAAAAAGCAAAAATCAACAAAAAGGTTAGTAATTACAATATCAAGAGAATATGGAAGTGGAGGAAGATATGTAGGAAAACTTCTTGCCCAATCATTATCCATTCCTTTTTATGATAAAGAATTAATTACATTAACCAGTAAAAATTCAGGTTTAGGAAAAGATTATATCCAAGAAAATGAACAAAAACTTTCCAGTGCAAAATTTGAAGGCAATAATGATGATCGAATCTTTATCGCAGAAGAACAAGTAATTAAAAATCTTGCTCAAAATTCTTGCGTTATCGTAGGTAGATGTGCCGATTATGTCTTAAAAGATGATCCTGATGTTATTTCTATCTTTTTATACAGTGATGAAGAAAGTAAAGTTAAAAGAGCAACGAAGTATTATAAACTAACAGAAAAAGAAGCCAAAAAGCAAATTAAAAAAATCAATCAAGCAAGAGCAAAACATTACTTATATTATACCAATAGAAATTGGTACGATTTTACAAATTATGATTTTATCCTAAATGTTGATTGTCTAGGAGTAGAAAAATCGTCTAAACTAATTGAAGAATATATTAAGAGTCAAAAAGAATTATAATCTATTTGACTCATTTTTTATTGGTTTAGAAACAATAACTTGCTAAATATCATAAATTTATTTATAATAGTTAAGAAAACAAATTTCAATTAGACATAACTTATTGAAAAAAATTTTTAATATTAGTAAGAGTTTTATTGCTTTTTATCTAATTATTACAAAAATATCATTAATAAATATTTAATTTATGATTTTGATATTTTATGTCTAAAAATGATTAAATATAAAAAAACAAAAAGTAAAAAAAGGAGGACAAAATGATATATTTAGATTATGCCGCTGCAACTCCTGTTGATCAGGAAGTTTTAAATTGCTATGTTGAAGTAACAAGAAAGTATTATGCAAATCCAAACTCGTCTCATCAATTAGGTCAAGCAGCAAACCTTCTTATTCAGGAGTCAACCAAAAAAATAGCTTCTTATTTAAAAATCGAATCAGAAGAAATTATTTATACCAGTGGTGCTAGTGAATCAAATAATTTGGCTATTAAAGGAATTGCTGAGAGATATAAAAACTTTGGAAAGCATATTTTAATTAGCAGTTTAGAACATAACTCCATTGTAAGTTCTGTAACCCGTCTTCAGGAACAGGGATTTGAAGTAGAACTTCTCCCTCTTAATAAAGATGGTCTTATTGATTTAGACATCTTAAAAAAAAGGTTAAGAGAAGATACTATTTTAGTAAGTGTTTGTACAGTTGATAGTGAAATTGGTTTAAAACAGCCCATCGAAGAAATTGGCCAAATTTTAATCCAATATCCTAATTGTCATTTCCATACAGATGCTACACAAGCAGTAGGAAAAATTCCAATAAATTTAGAAAATATTGATTTAGTAACATTTGCTCCTCACAAATTTTATGGCTTAACCGGAATAGGAGTATTAGTAAAGAAAAAAAATATTAGTCTTCGCCCTCAAATAGATGGAGGAAAATCTACAACCGTCTATCGCAGTGGAACCCCTGAAACAGCAAATATTGTTGCTTTAGAAAAAGCACTATTCTTAAGTTTAAACTCTCTTTATGAAAGGTATAAAACTGTAGAAGTACTTTACAATAAATTAAAAAAAGAACTTCTTACTTACTCAAAAGTAGTAATTAATAATACAGAAAACTCAATTCCTTATACCCTTAACTTTAGTATTAAAAATATTCGTTCAATGGATATTCAAAAAGAATTAGAAAAACATGAAATTTATGTTTCTACCAAAACTTCTTGCTGTCCAGTAACAACCCCCTCAAAATTAGTTTATGCTCTAACTAAAGATAAGAATAAAGCATTATCATCAATTAGAGTAAGTTTATCTCATTTAACTACGGAAAAAGAAATTGATCAATTTTTATCGATTTTTAATCAAATTTATAAGGAGTATGAAAACAATGGAAAAATATAAAGAAATTGAACGAAGTATTATTAAAAAATATCGGAAAGAAATATGGAGTCGTTTTGTTAAGGCTGTGATTGAATACAAACTAATTGAAGAAGGAGATAACATCATGGTTTGTATTTCAGGAGGAAAAGATTCTTTCCTTCTTGCAAAATGTATTCAAGAACTAGAACGACATGGAAAATATCAATTCAAAGCACACTATGTAGTAATGGATCCAGGATACAATGAATATAATCGTGAATTAATTTGGGATAATGCTAAAATATTAAATATTCCCATTGAAATGTTTGAATCTAACATTTTTGATGTTGTCAGTGAAGTTGACTCCAAAAGTGCTTGTTACCTTTGTGCAAAAATGCGAAGAGGATGTTTATATAGTAAAGCAAAAGAATTAGGGTGTAATAAAATTGCCTTAGGGCACCACTTTGATGACGTCATTGAAACAACTCTTCTTTCTATATTATATGGATCAGAGACAAAAACAATGATGCCAAAACTTCATAGCGATCACTTTAAAGGATTAGAATTAATCCGTCCTCTATATTTAGTAAAAGAATCCTCTATTATTTCTTGGCGAAATTCTAATGATTTAACTTTCATTAATTGCGCTTGTCGCTTTACGGAAGGATGTTCCCTAATCAATGATGGAACAAGTAAGCGAAAAGAAATTAAAGAACTCATTAAAAATTTAAGAAAAGTTAATCCTAATGTGGACCATAATATTTTTAAAAGTTTAGATAATGTAAATTTAAATTGTGTTTTAGGAACAAAGAAAGATGGAGTATACCATAGTTTCCTAGAAGATTATGATAAAGAAGATATAGACCAGTAACTCTATCTTTTTTTATTTGAAATATTTTTTATCCACACATTTATTAGAATATTTAATTTAGAAAAAATACTTCATTTTCTTCTTCTATATATAATTAGAAAAAGAAAAGAAAAATGTAATAAAAAAAATATATTAATTTATTTTCTTACATAAAAAGAATAAAAGCTTATTGATTAAATAAAATAATAAAGATAAAACCTCTCATAAATTCTTTATTTTTAGAAAAAAATATTGCTTTTGTTTCTAAAGGATTAACTTTTTTTCGAAAGATCAAAAAAAGTTTAAAAAAAGTGCAAAAAGTCATTGACAGCTTCGACTTATTTTGATAAAGTATTAATTGTCCTTTTGAAAGAGGAAGGGAAAAAATCCTTATTTCAATTGGATATAATTAAAACATAACAAAGCAAAAAAAGTTAAAAAAAGATAGAATTTACTATTGACTTTGATTTAAAACTTTGTTATAGTATATGTTGTCTTTGAAAGAAAGACTGATGTTCTTTGAAAACTGAGCAAAACGTCGATTTTTGAGTAGCAGGTTAAAGATAACTCAAAAAATATTTTTTTGGAGAGTTTGATCCTGGCTCAGGATAAACGCTGGCGGCATGCCTAAGACATGCAAGTCGAACGAGGTGGCCCAATGAAATGGAGTGCTTGCACAAAGTGGATTTGGATTACCACCTAGTGGCAGACGGGTGAGTAACGCGTGGGTGACCTACCTTTAAGTTGGGGATAACAGTTAGAAATGATTGCTAATACCGAATCAGATGTAACAATCAATGTTATATTGAAAGGAGCCTTTAAAGCTTCGCTTAGAGATGGGCCTGCGTCGTATTAACTAGTTGGTGGGGTAATGGCCTACCAAGGT
>CAKPLX010000048.1 GCA_934167785.1 uncultured Bacilli bacterium | reverse complement strand
AGCATTTCTTTATCTTTAAACATAGCATTTTTTTAGATCTTAAAAAGTATATGAAAAAGGCTATTTTTTGTACTGTACTTTTCCTAAAATCACTTTGCTTTTATTATAATAAAATTAAATATATAATCTATCATCTTATTATCTATCTCTATATCTATATCTTTCTCTCCGTAACAGATTTGTTACATGAGTGTTACATGTGCGTTACATTGTAACACTTTATAATTTCCATCACTCCATTTTTATAAAATTTAATAGACTTATTACAATAATATTTTGTATTCCCCAATTTTTAGGGGAACAGATAAACATTTGAAAATAGAGACTTTCCCTGATTTTATTTTTTTACCAACTGTTTTCTAAAGAAGTTCCCCAGTTTTTATTTAATTGTTCCCCTAAAATGAGGTTATTTTTTAATTTTTTTTAACTTTTATTACCCTTTTATAAACTATTTTAATTTTTAAAAATTCATTTAATTCTTGATATTAGTGCATTATATCTATTTTAATAGTTTTTCTTTATTGCCTATCTCTCGTCTACGAACCGGAAGGTCGGGGGTTCAAATCCCTCCTGGTGCACCAAAACAATTGATACTGTAGGAGTTTATCAAATTAATTCCTACAGTATTTTTGAACTTACCTCATTTTTACCCCATTAGTTTTACTTGTTTTCTTGTTATTGATTATTTTTTGTTTTTTAGGAGAAATCAAAGAATTTAATAGATTTGCAGTTTTTGACTTATCTTCTGGAAAAACAAATACATAATATTTTTCTGTAATCTTTATGCTACTATGTCCTAATAATTCTTTAACTGTAGTAATATTTGCCCCTAGTCTTATAAGTTTAGTAGCATAAGTATCTCTAATAGAATGAAACTTTTTGTATTCCACATTTATTTTTTTCAAAAATCGTTGCCATCTTTTCCTAAAACTACTACTTTCAATTGGTTTACAATTCTTTGTAGTAAATATTAAAGAGTTATCGTTAAATTTTAGTCCATTTTCTTTCCATTTTAATTCTTGTTCTTGAAGATACTGTTCTAAAATCAAATAAAAATTGCTTGGAACATTTATTGTTCTTATACTTGCTTTTGATTTTGGTCTTATCAATTTTGTTTCATAGTGGTATTTGGTTGGACTATCAAAGACCTTAATTCTTTTTAATGTATTTCTAACTTTTACTATATTTTCATTTATGAATTTTTTCTTTAGCCCTCGTAATTCTCCAGACCTCAAACCAGTAACAATATCAAGTAATATCATAACATTAAAAGTATTATCTTTATTTGATTTATATTTTAAATTATTAATAATTGTTTGTAATTCTGTATCATTAAAAACTTGTATATTATTTCCTTCTTCTTCTGTATCATCTTCGTCACCATCAGCATTTCCGTGGAATCTCTATATTATTTAAAGTACAAGGGTTATTTAATGTATAATGTTCTTTTATGCAATATGTAAAAAATGCCCTTAAAGTTTTATTTATATCAAAAATTTTATTGCTGCTTACTTTTTTATATTCATATTTTTTTGTCTTTTCGTTATAAACTTTATGTCCTTTGGTATATAACTCTTTATAATATCGCTGAAACGGAAGTGAAACCGCATTTTGAATATGTAAACAACCTATTGCTGACCCTTTTATGTAATTTCTATAATTACATTCATCTTTTTCAAATGAAGCAGATTTTATTTTTCTGGAATGTAATCGTACATCAAATAGCCATTGATGCATTGCTTGTTCTACTGTTAAATTTTCTACATTTACATTTAAGCCACTTTTTAATTTATTCATAAATTCTTCTATTTGTCTATCTGCATCTTTTTCACCATCTCCATAAAAGTATTTACGAATTGGTTTTCCCTTTATATCATGTCCAATTACTTTTGATTTTCGAAAATATTGAACACCATTAATTGTGCAATTATATTTTTTTGCCATATAAAAAAATACCTCCATATTCAAATATTTTTATTAAACACTTGAAAAAATGAAAGTATTTATATTATAATATACTTACAATCACTTTTTTAGTGTTTTGTATGTGGATAGTGCGTGTCGTTTGCCAAAACCTTTAACGCATTATCCTTTTTATTTATTGTATTCTTTTGTATTTACTAAATCTTTTATATAATCATTTACTTTTTGCTGTCCCGTATCATTTAATTTGTTATATAGAGTAAAATTAAAATTCATAGAATAATTATCTTGAATTTCAAAATTGTTAACATTTATTTTTGGGGTGATGCAATAGTTATATTCATTATCATTTAAGTAATTACATACATATAGCAAGTAAAGATAATTAGCCATATCTTTAGAATTGTCCGATATCCTTCTTAATATATCTGGTGACGGTGGATGTTCTAATTTTTTATTGATATATTTTGAAAGGTACGTTCTATCTAGTGAAGATTTTTCTGCAAAATTTGTTATTGAATCATATTTTGAAATTATTTCTTGCAAAATTTCTGCAAACTTATTTTTATTAAACATAAATATCACCTCCATTCATAAATATTATAGCATTGTTTGTGAAAATTGTCAACAATAAAAGTGAAAAAAAACATCAAAAAGTATTGACATTGAAAATTTAAAGTGTTAACATATAAATACAACGTGAAAATAAACTACGAAAGGAGGATTAATCTTATGAAAGTTAATATTTTAGAATTACAAACATTAATAAAAACTGAATTTCAAGGAAACCAAAAAGCTTTTTCAAATGTTTTAAGTATTGATAGAACATATTTGAATAAGATTTTAAAAAATAACGGCAGAGGAGCGGGAATAAAGTTTTGTGAAGCAATTATGAAATACTGTAATGAAAATAATAAAGACTTCCAAAAATATATTTTTTTCGATAACAGCGTGAATAAAAACTACAAATAAGGAGTGAACAGAAATGTCAATAAATCATAAGTGGATGTCAGCAACAGAATATGCACGACAAACAGGTTTAGGAGTTGAAAAAGTAAAACAATTCATTAGAAACAAAAAAATAGAGGGTGAACAGACCGAAGATGGCTATTGGAAGGTAAAAGTTTATAATGATGAGTGTGTTAGTAAAGAAATTTTTGATGAAGAACACCAAAAAAGGGTTGAAGCAGAAACTACTTTAAAGAACATACAAAATATATTAAAGGAGGTGGTTCTATGAATGTAATAAAAAAGTAAGCCCTAAAATTGTAACTATAAGGACTTACTAATAACATAACACAAATAGTTTAGATAACTATTTTTAATTATAATAACATAAATAATGTTAAAATTCAAGTATTACAAGTTTTGTAAGAAGTGTTCATAGTTTAATGTGAACAAATTTATATCTAAAAGATAAGAAAATGGATGAATACCATGTTACAAATTAGTTTATCTTTTGAACAAACAATTTAATGTGGTATCCAATATAACATAGACTTAATTTTTTAGGGGTCAATTATAAAAAGAAAGGAAGATTTTAATGAAAGAAAACTTATATTTTATTGAATTAAAAGAAAATAAAAGCCCCGTAAACCGAGGTGTTACATATTCTTCGTACAAAGAATTAGAAAATGCAGGTTTACTACTTAACGATAAAGTTGTCGTAGTAGACTTTGACGGAGATAATGAAAATGAAAATAAAATTTGGGAGTATCTTGAAAAAGAATATCCTACACTAACAGTAAAAACAGATAAAGGAAAACATTTTTATTTTTCTAAGCCTATTGGAATTGAAATTAAAAATTGGACTGATACTATAACTGTTGGAGGTTTTCAAGCAGATTATAAAACGGGTAACCAATATGTAATGGTTAAACGTAAAGGCATTGAAAGAGAAAAAAACAGAGAACTAACATTAGAAGATTTACCAGAACTTCCGCAGATACTTTACCCATTACCAAATCAAAAAGAAAATTTAAGTGGAATGACAGAGGGAAGTGGCAGAAATGACGCAATATTTAAACATTTTGGATATGTAAGACGTACATACCAAGATATTGATATTGAGGATATTTCAAAAGTAATTAACGAGGTAACTTTTGAAGAATCACTTGACGAAAAAGAACTTGCAGCAGTTGTTAAAAGTGCAAAAAAATATAAGTATATTCCGCCAAAAAAAGATATGATAGAATTGGCACAATATGCTATTGAAGAACTAGATATAAAAATGTATAAATCACAACTGTTTTTTAGGCAAAATAACAAATATATAAGTGATAACAGATTGTTATTACAAAGGATAAATGATTTTTATAAATTAAAAAAAACACAAGACAATGAAATTATGCACCAAATAAACAAATTTGCGGACGAAGTAGATAGTGCAGAAAAAGAAATGCCTATACTATTAAAAAACGGTATGATTATAGACGGAGAATTTATAGCAAGAGACATACCGACTTTTAGTCCTTTCTATATAGACGTATCTTTTAATGTTACTGCCTATGATGAACATGTAGATAAATTTTTAAATGATATTACATGCAGTCGTCCAGAGTTACGTCAAACACTAGAAGAGATATTGGGACTCATTTTACTTACAAGTAAGTTTCCACATCATGTATTCTTCTTTATTGGAAATGGATACAATGGAAAGAGTACATTTCTTGAAATGATAAACAATTGGGTAGGTGATTTAGGGCAAAATTTGAGTTTAGATGCATTTAACGATCCAACAAGTGTTGCGTCATTAGTTGGAAAACTAGTTAATTGTACAGACGAAACAGATGGAGTTTATATTGACAAGTGTAAAGGCTATAAAAGTCTAGCTAGTGGTAATACAATAACAGTAAGACCGATTTTCTCCAAACCTGTAAAAGTACAAAATACGGCAACACTTATATTATCTACTAATAATATGCCAAAATTTAGTGATAGAACAAACGGTTTTTATCGTCGTTTAGTGATAATTCCATTTGATTTTAAGATTACAGAAAAAATAAGTAACTTAGACGAATTATTAAGTACAGATAACGCCAAAAGTTACATTTTAAATTTAGCATTAAAAGGAGTAAAAAGAATAAAAGGCAATGAATATAAGCTAACTAAAAATGAAATTTTAGACAATGCTTTAGAAAATTACAAAATGGAAATTGACCATTTAGCAGGTTTTATAAAAGAATATTCTGTTATTGATGGTAAAGAAACTAAAGAAGTTTTTGCAAATTATTTAAGTTATTGCGGAGAACTAGGAATATATCCTTTAAGTTTAACAAGTTTTACAAGTAGACTAAAAGAATACGGTTATGTTTCTACTCCAACTACAAAAGATAAAAAATCTGTAAGAGTATATAAAAAACACACTAAACTACATTAAAACTACACCAGTGTTATTTGCAAATAGTTGATAACACTGGTAAACTACACTATTACACTAACTACACTATATTTTTATAAAATAAAAAATTTTTTTATGTATATATTATATATTAAAAAATAATAAAAAAAATAAATATATATAGGTGTAATTGTGTGGTTTGTGTAGTTTGCTAGTAATACCAATGGTTTTGAAAATTTTAAAGTGTAGTTAAAGTGTAGTTGCTATACATTTTATAAAAAGGGGGGAACTTATGGCAAATAATATTGAAAATTTAAAACCTTTAAACACGGAGAAAGCACGAGAAATTGGATCTAAACGGTGGAAAAAAATCGGTTATAGCAAGACGTAAAAAGAAATACATAAAAGAACAATTGGAAACTCTGATGCTGTTAGATTTAAACGAACGGAAAATTAAAAGACAATATGCGTAAGTTAGGTATCCAAGAAAGTGAACTTTCTATACAGAATGCAATGTGTGTGGCTTTGGTACAACAAGCATTAAATGGAAGTATAAGGGCTTTTAAAGTCATTCAGGAATCTTTACGGACAAGACCCTAAATTTGGAGATGACAAAGAAAGGGTTGAAAATATAATATTTATTAATGATATACCTAGTAAACTTAAAGAAATGAAAAAGGAAAAATAATTTATTATAAAAATAAGATAGCATTTTTTGCTATCTTTTAATCTTCTATGTCTATATTATCAAAAATTGGGTCATTAAAAAAATCTTTTAATTTCATATTTAAACCTTCACATATATATTCTATCATATCAAGTCTTATAATTTTTCTTTTACCTGATAGAAACTTTGACAATGTTGAACGTGATATTCCAGCCATTGTACTTAATTTTGAAACATTAATATTTTTTTCTTCTATTAAATTTTTAATTCTTATTCTAACTGCTTGTGATAAATCCACTGTAAAAACTCCTTTATTTTAAGTATTACCTTTATATGAAATTCTAACAAATAAATAGTTTTAAATTGTTGACGTTTGCCAACTTTTATGATATTCTTTATGCAAAGAAAGGTTCTGAAAAAGATGAAAAATGTAAATGTAGATTTTGATATACCTATATACATAGTTGAAGAACTAATTGATTATATAGAATTAACATCAAAGGGTTATTGTAAAACTGCAAAATGGAATAATATAAAAGCACTTTTAAATTGTGCAAAAGTTAATAATAGATTATCAGAACAACAAGTTAACTATATTATAAAAACCTATTGCAGAGAATAAATACAAATGATAAAATATATTAAAATTCGACAAAATATTACAAAAGATAAAGGGGGTGAAAATAAAATGAATAACGATAATATTATTGTAAAATTATTTCTAGCATTTATCCTTATAGCAGTTTTGTTATTTGTATGGTCAAAATTAGGAATTTTTGACATTATAGGTGGCGGTGAAGCGAGTCCAGATGGAACATATAAAACAGTTAGCATTGACGAATTGTTTAAAGACATAGAAAATAATTCTTTAGCTGCTGAAGAAAAATATAAAAATCAATATGTTTCAATTACAGGTGTTGTAGGTGGTATTGATTCGTCTTGCGTAGTTATATTTCAAGACGAATACACAATTGGCTTGAAACGTGTGTTTTGCAGAATTAAAAGTAATGAACAAAAGAATATAATAAAAACATTGAATGAACGAGATGTTGTTACTGTTAAAGGAAAAATTACAGATATGGGAGAAATAAAAGGTTGTTACTTAAATATAAGTGAAATTTCCAAAAGCTATTAAAGCAACTTTATAATTTTTTTATATTATGGTTGTAAAAAAATATATAAAAAACTTACAAAGGAGAAAATATATGGAAACTGGAAAATTTGTTGAAGCCCTAGATAAACTTAATAAATTGAAAGACGAAGGAATTATTGATGCAAATGAATATGAAAATCAAGTAAATAAATTAAAAAAGCAATATTCAAATCAAAGTAATAATTATTATAAAAGAAATCCAAATCACAATACAAATGCAACAGAACAGAATAATATAATAGCCTTTTTATTTTTATTAATTATTTTAATTATATGTGGTATATGGTTCTTTTCAAGTAATGTTTTCAAGGATTTAACTATAGCGAGTAAGAGTTTTATAAATGATTTAGAAAATTATACATCTTTTGGAAGCAGTTATAATTATAATACTTCTACAACTGATTCTGGAACATCTATCTCTGGAACAATTGGGTCTAGTTCTAACATAAATAATTCAAATAGTAAGGCAAATACGCAAACACAGACAGAAAGTAGAAAAACTTATAATGTTAATGTAAGGTCAACACAAAAAGATAATTTTGGTGTAGAACAATGTGCATTAACAGTTATGAATTATCAAACAGAAACATATAATTCCGAAGTTGGTGGAGTTAAAGATGGACAAGAATGGGTAATCGTCAAAATGAAGTTTGAAAATATGTCAAACTCTACAATTGTACTTGATAAAAGTGATTTTAAAATAGTAGATGGAGCAGGTAGATACGGTTATAATGCCTATTATAAACATTTAGATACTGAACTCAGTACATTAGAAGTAAAAGCTGGGCAAACTGCTACATTTAGTGTAAGATTTGTTTATTATAAAAATAATGAAATGATTTTACGCTTTAATCACCCTGCAATAGTTACTGAAGTATATACAGACATAAAATTAAGATAATAAAAATTATCACATTATTACCCCATTGAGATAATATAACTTAAAATAACTTATTGTATATTTTACTTAAATTTCTGTATTTGTAGTAGATTTAATGTAAGATAGAATAAGTTATTTTAAAAAACTTTAACCGGAAGGTCGGGGGTTCGAATCCCTCCTGGTGCACCAATGACGTTTCTGTTCGAACTTTTAAAGTAAGAATAGA
>CAKPLX010000047.1 GCA_934167785.1 uncultured Bacilli bacterium | reverse complement strand
AGATTTAAAGTTTCAGTAGATAATAAGCCAAAAAATTTATTATATAAAATTTGTAGAAAATTTCCGAAAGGATTTAGAATTCATATAAAAAAGATAGTACAGAAATTATATGAATTTACAAATGAAAGGTAGTTTTGATATGAAAAAGTACAAAAAATATATTCCTCTTTTATTATTCTTTCTTCTTACCGTATTTTATTTTGAATATTCTGTTACTATTCTTTGGGATAGTGCTCATTATATGAGCTATGTAAATATATTTGAAGGGGCTCTTCCTTGGAATACATGGGATGTTGTGCGTGGTCCTGTTTTTCCTTTCATAATTTTTGGTGGCAATTTTCTTTTTGGAAAAACTACTCAAGGATTATTAATGAATTCCTTTTGTTATTATTTGTTATTTTTATTATTTTGCTATAAAGTATTATGTTATTTTTTTAATAAAATTAATTTAAAAAAAACTAAAGTTATAATTAGTGCTATATTATTTTCTATCATTATTAATCCTTTTATATATGGTTTTTATCATACATTATTAACTGAATATGTTGCTATTACTTTAGCTATTTTATCTTCGTATTTGGCAATATTATGGCTTGATTTAAATTTTTCTTCTCAAAAGAAAAAATATATATTATATACTATTTTCTTTTCTTTATTGACAATTTTTTCATGGTTTTTAAAACAACCATATGTTTCTTGTGGCTTCTTTGCTATGATTATTGCCTATATTATTAGTATTTTTAGTTATAAAAATTTTAAAAATTTTTTCATTAGAAGTTTATCAGTTTTATTTTGTATTTGTTGCTTATTTTTAAGTATTAATTTATGGAATTTTATTTTAATTTCTACTGGTAATAATCCAAACACAACTAGAAATCCATCTAATTCTTTAGGAAATCAATTAATAAGCGCATTGGATTTTGTAAAAATAGAAAATACTGCAGAAATTTATGAACAATCATATTTAAATAGTCTTAAATTTTCAAAAAGTGAGAGAAAATTGTTAAAACAAAATAAAAAAGAATATGTGGTTGTAAATATTTATAATAACGATAAATTAATTGATTCTGATTATATTGAAACTAACGACGAAAACGTTACATCTTTACAGGCTGTTAAGTATATAATTAATCTTTTTTGCAAACATCCTATTAAGGTTTTGGATTCATATGTAGTTAATTATTTATCATTAATAGATATATATTCAGCAACTTCTGATGATGGAGTTTATTATAATACAAAAAGACAATTAGATTTTTCATCTACAACAGAATTAGAAATAATAGCTTATAAACCATATCATTTTGGAGAAGATAATATATTTTATATGTTACCTAATATGAGAGCAAGTGTTGAATGTTATGAGCAAAAGAATTTTGTTAATAAATTTTTAAATTATGCAATGATTATTCTAGGATTAGTATATAAATATATTTTTAAAATTATTTTTTTACTATTACCAATTTTTTTGGCTATATCTATAATTTCAAGAATAAAGAGTAAGAATAAAAAAGAACAAAAATTTTTAAATTTAAGTATAGTTTTGTTGGGATTTAGTTTTTTGCATATTATGTTACATGTTATAACTGGTGCTGTTATAGATAGATACGCTATTCCTTCATTTATTCCTTCTTATCTTGGAGTTATTTTATGTGTTTTATTTTTAATATATAAAATATATAAGAAAAAATTAAGTTAGTTGTTGCGTTAGGAGTGTTTAATGTGAAAAAAGATTATGAAATGAAAATTCTATTGATTGTTCCTTCGTATAATGAGGAAGATAATGTATTGAGTAATTATAAAAAAATTATTGATTATAATAAAAAACATAATACAAATTATGATGTTATTGTAATTAATGATGGTTCTAAAGATAAGACTGAAGAGATATGTATAGAGAATAATATTCCTCATATTTCTTTAGTTCATAATTTAGGCATTGGTGGAGCAGTACAAACAGGGTATAAATATGCTTATGAAAATGACTATGATGTTGCTGTTCAGTTTGATGGTGATGGTCAACATGATGTAAGGTATGTAAAGGATATTATTAAACCTATAAAAGAAAATAAAGCAGATATGGTTATTGGTTCTAGATTTATTGATAAAAGTTCTAGTAATTTTAAATCAAGTAAAGCTAGAAGAATTGGTATTACTTTGATATCTTTCTTTATAAAATTAATAACTGGTAAAAAAATTTATGATACTACTAGTGGTTTTAGAGCTGCTAACAAAAAAGTAATTGAGAGGTTTGTGGATAATTATCCTGTTGAATATCCTGAACCTGTATCTACTACTGAAGTATTAAGATTAGGATATAATGTTGAAGAAATACCTGTTAGTATGAATGAGAGAGAAAATGGGGTATCTAGTATTAAGGCTTGGAAGAATGTATATTATATGGTTAATGTTATTTTATCTATTGTGATTCTTGGGTTAGGAGTGAAGAAAAATGAGTATTAATTTAATGCTATGTGCTAGTTTATTTAGTATTTTTGTTGTTATTCTTATTATACACTTGGTTGCAAATGAAAAAATTAATATTAAGTATTCTCTTGTTTGGATATTTATGTTTTTATTGTTTATTTTGTGTATGCTAATTCCTGGATTGTTAGATACAATTACTAATTTTTTGGGGTTCAAGACTGCTTCAAATATGATTTTATCATTATTAATAGCGGTACTAGTAATAATTAATATAACTAATACTGTTATTAATTCTAATCAAGATAAAAAGATTAGATTATTGATTCAAGAAATTTCTATTTTGAAAATGAATGATAGGGAAAAAAATAATGAGTAATATGAAAAAAAATTTTGCTTGGAATATGATTGGGTCTTTAGTTAATTCAGTAACTTCTTTGTTTTTTATGATAATTGTTACTAGAATTAATGGAGTAGATGAGGCAGGGATATTTACTTTTGCATTTTCTCTTGCTTGTTTATTTCAAGTTATTTCTAATTATTCTGGAAGAACGTTTCAAGTCACAAATACTGATGATTGTATAACGGATAGTGATTTTATATATCATAGATATTTAACCAGTATAATGATGATTTTATGTTTATTGGTTTATTTGTTATTTAAAGATTATTCTAAAATGAAAGTATTAGCTATATTTTTATTGGTTATTTTTCGACTTGTTGAATCAATTGGAGAGTGTTTTTATGGAATCATTCAAAAAAATGGAGAGTTATATAAAGTTGGTATTTCATTATTTTTGAAAGGAATAATTGGAATATTAATTTTTTCTATTATTGATGTAATCACAAAAAGTTTTTTGTTTTCTATTATTGGATTAATTTTAGTAAATTTGTTTATTTTGATTATTTATGATGATAAAAATTATCATAATTTTTATAAAAGACAGAAAGTAAACAAAGAAAATGTTAAAATTATTTTTAAAAGTGGCTTTTCTGTTTTTGGATTTACATTTTTGAATCAATATCTTTTAAATGCACCAAAGTATGCAATTGATGATTTTTTAAGTAGTAGTTCTCAAACTATTTATGGGATTATTTCTATGCCAGCTATGGTTTTAATTTTATGTAGTCAATTTATTGTTCAACCTCTTTTACCAAAAGTTACGGATATTGTTGTAAAAAATAAATATGCAGCATTAAAAAAATTAACTTTTAATATAATTTTTGGAGTTGTATTAGTAGGAATTTTAGGAGAAATATTTTGTTATTTAGTTGGTATTTCATTCTTACAATTGATTTATGGTATTTCTTTAAAAAAATATTTACTTCATTTAATGATTATTATTTTAGGTGCGACAATATATGGTATTATTTTTGTTATTTCGAGTGTTTTAATAGCTTTAAGGAAAAATTCTTCACAATTGTTGTTTTATGGAATTTCTAGCATGTTTGTTACAATAATTTCTAAAATTCTTGTACGAAGATTTACTGTTATGGGTGCTTGTCTATCTTATTTTATTACAATGACTTTTTTGTGTTTAATGTATATTATTTATTTTCTTTATGTTATACATGTATTGGAAAAAAATAAAAAAGGCAAAGATTTGTAAGATTGTTAATGGTGTTATTTTTGTTTATAATATATATTTAATATATTATAGTTTTGTTTAATTTATTAAAAAATGAAATTTATTTGAATTTGAAAGGAATGAATGAAATGAATATTATGTATACGTTAAATGATGGATTTGTACCTCAAGTTGGAGCGGGAATTGTTTCTGTTTGTGAAAATAATCGTTCAATAAAAGAAATTACTTTTTTTCTTATTTCTTACGGAATCAAAGAAAAAAATAAGAAATTATTAAAAAAATTAGTTTCTAAATATAAAAGGAATATTGAAATTATTGAATTAAAGAGTTTAGATGAATATTTTGATTTTGATTTTGATACTTTTGGTTGGAATCCTATTGTATTGGCAAGATTATTGGTTGATCAATTGATTCCTAAAAATATTAATAAAATATTATATTTAGATGGTGATACTATTGTTAGAGGATGTTTAGAGGAATTATGGAATACTAAATTAAATGATAAAACTTTTGCAATGAGTATTGAACCTACAGTTGATAGAAAAAGAAAATGTGATTTGGGACTTGAAAAGTATCCATACTATAACGCTGGTGTTATTTTAATGAATTTAGAGAGGTTTCGTAAAATAAATGCGTCTAAAATTATTATAGATTATTATCGGGAACATGATGGGAAATTATTTGCTAATGATCAAGATGCTATAAATGCTTCAATGAAGGATGAAATATTAACTGTTAGTCCTAAATATAATTTTTATAATATATTTTATCAATATCCTTATTCATTTATGAAAAAATTAATGGATGATGTACCTTATATAGAAAAGGATGTTTATTTAGATGCTGTTAAGAACCCTTGTATTATTCATTATTTAGGAGAAGAAAGACCTTGGAGAATTGGAAATCATCATAGATATAGAGATGATTACTTGAAATATCTTGATATGACTCCTTGGAAGGGAATGAATATGGAAAATGGGTGGAAATTTTACTTTATTTGTTGGACAATTTTTAATGTTGTTACTAAACCTTTTCCTAATTTAAGATATCATATTATCAATGCTTTAATTCCTAAATTTATGAAACACCGTTCAAAAAAAATAAAAAGGGAGGCAAAAAGTTGAAAACTTTACATACGTTTGTAGTGCTTGCTTATAAAGAGAGTCCTTATTTAGAAGAATGTTTGAAATCAGTAAGCAATCAGGAATATAAGAGTAAAGTAGTGATTGCTACTACTACTGATAATGAATATATTAGAAATTTGGCTAAGAAATATAAAGTAGATGTTGTTGTTGGTAAGCATACTAATATTGGGGGAGATTTTGATTTTGCTATTCATACTGGTAAAACGGAACTTGTAACGGTTGCTCATCAAGATGATATTTATGATTCAAATTATTCTAAAAGAATGGTGGATTTATATTTGAAATATCCTGATGCTAATATTTTGTTTTCTGATTATTATGAGATTAGAAAAGAAGAGAAAGTAAGTGGTAATACTAATTTAAGAATAAAGAGAATTTTGTTATTTCCTTTAAGATGTCATAAGATTTCTAAATTTAAATTTATAAAGAGATGGGGAATAAGGTTTGGCAATGGAATTTGCTGTCCTGCAGTTACTTTTGTTGTGAAAAGGTGTCCTAAAGAAATATTTACATCTGATTATCAGTGTAATGTTGATTGGTTTGCTTGGGAAAAATTGAGTAGATTAAAGGGAAGATTTATTTATGATAAAAAAATACTTATGGGGCATAGAATTTCTTTAGAATCAACTACTACTGATATTATAAAGAATGGAATAAGAACGAAAGAAGATTATTCTATTTATTGTAAATTTTGGCCTAAAGGAATTGCTAGATTATTTACTAATGTATATAAAAATAGTGAGAAGTCTAATCAAATTGATTAATAAAAAATTATTAACATTTAAGTTTTGTTATATGTATAATAAGTAAATGTGAGGTTTTTAATGGTAAAAGTTAGTATAATTGTTCCTGTTTATAATGTTGAAAAATTTATTAATCGATGTATTGATAGTATACTGAGTCAAACATTTAAAGATTTTGAGTTAATTTTGATAAATGATGGTTCGAAAGATAAATCATTAGAAATTATTGAAAAATATCGAGTAGATAAGAGGGTAAGAATTTTTACTCAAAAAAATCAAGGTCCTGCTGTGGCTAGAAATTTTGGTATTTCAATTTCTAAAGGAAGTTATGTTATGTTTATTGATTCAGATGATTATATTGATTCAGATTATGTAGAAACTTATTATAATAAAATAAAAAATTGTAATTATGATGTTGTAGTTGGTGGATATAAACGAGTTGTTGATGGAAAAGTTAAATTTGTATTAAAATTAAAAAATGAAGAGTTTTCTAAATATATTGTTACTGGTCCTTATTGTAGAATAATAAGAAAAAGTTTTTTAGAAAAAAATAATATTTCTTTTTTAAATACTAATAGTAGTGAAGATGTCTATTTTAATTTGATGATTTATAATATTACAAATAAAATTGAAGTAATTGATTATTCTGGATATTATTATTTTTATAATTCAAATTCTATCTCTAATACTGCACATAAAGGGTTTAAGAAAGAAATTAAAATTATTGAGTTATTAAATTTAATTAATGTTAAAGAAAGTTATAATTTAGAATTAAATCAATATTATGTAATTCGTTATATTATTTGGTATTTGCTTTATTCTGGTAAAATTGCTACATCAAAAAGTTTTGTATTAGAATATCATAAGTTATTTGGTTGGTTGGAGAAGAATATTCCAAATTATAAAAAGAATAAGTATTTATCTATATTTTCTCCTAAAGGAGAACCTTTTAAGTATCGTTTAATTATTAATATTTTTGTGTTCATAAGTAATATTAGGCTAATAGGTGTATTTTCTAAAATATATTGTAAGGGTAGGTAATTTTATGGACAAAATTAGTGTGATTGTTCCAGTTTATAATGCTGAAAAGTTTATAGATAAATGTATAGAAAGTGTTATCAATCAAACTTATAAAGATGTTGAACTTATTTTAGTAAATGATGGTTCAAAAGATAATTCATTGAAAATTTTACAAAAATATGAAAAACAATATCCTAAGATAATAAAAGTTTTTTCACAAACTAATAAAGGGGTAGGAGCTGCTAGAAATTTGGGAATAAAACATGTTTCTGGAAAATATATATTTTTTCTTGATAGTGATGATTGGATTGAGTTGGATTATTTGGTTAAATTATATGAAGATATTTCTAAAAATGATATAGTTATTTCTGGGTTTAAGAGTTATGATATTAATGGTTCTTTACTTTTTACTGAAAATATTCAAGATAATCCATGGACTAAATTTAAATATTGCTCTATTGGTGGAAAGATGTTTTTATCTAGTTTGATTTTAGATAATGATATTTTATTTAAAAAGTTTAAAATTAGTGAAGATGCTTATTTTTTATTAGAATGCTATTCTAAAACGAATAAAATTAGTATTTCTGCATCTTCTGGATATTGTCGACTAAAAAATCCAGAATCTGTTACTCATACTTTAAATGCAAAAAATAGTAATAGTATAACAGATGTATTAAAATGTATTGATAAAGAAATAGATTATAATTTTTTTGATAAGCAGTTATTATCATACTTTTATCTTAAGTCTATTGTTTTAGATGTATTGCTTGCTCTTGATGATTTTTCTACAGCCGTTTTGGTAAAAAAATTTAAAAATAATATAAATTGGTATCGGTATGTACTAAAAAAGATGAATTTAAGATTTAAAACTAGATATTTAAAATATGAAACTTTAAAAATTAATTTTATTGTGAATGTTTTTGTAATTTGTTATAAATTAAGACTTTTGTCAATACTTATTGATTTTTTAAAAAAAGGAAAGATAAGAGTTGAGTAAATCATTGATAAGTAGTTAATATACTATTGATGATAAATATATTTGGTCGAGAAATAATAAGGCATCTGTTGTCAATGTTATAGATATTTTTGATTTTATAATTTGTATAAGTAATGTTATATTGAAAAAATTTAATGATGTATTATTTATCTTAAATAATAAAAAAATATGGTATATTTAAAAATAATTTAAGAAAATTTAATTGAATAATATAATAGGTTTATATTTAATTAAATTGATTGACAAATTTAGAGTAAAGCAACTGATATTTGCTTTACTTTCTTTTTATTTATTAGTTATAATATAAATAAGAAGGAGAGTTATTTTTAAGTATTT
>CAKPLX010000046.1 GCA_934167785.1 uncultured Bacilli bacterium | reverse complement strand
ATAGATACAGGATCAACTGGTAGAGGAACTAATGTACCAGGAGATGGTGATTTTGATTTTATGCTTAGACATAATTTACCAGATGATGTTATAAAAGGATTGACTGAAAAAGTCGAATCAATAACTCCTCAACATTTAACAAATGTAAGTGATGGTTTTCGTTCCAAAGGTGCTGTGCTTCCAAGTGGAGAAGTTGTAGATATAGATGTAACAGCAGCAAAAAAGAGTTTAGCTTTAAGTTATTCAAGCGATATGTGTGTAAGAGATAGATTAGACAATATAAGAACTCATAATCCAGCAGATTATAATTATGTACAAGCTAATATAATTATGGCTAAAAAGATACTAAAAGCTGAAGGCATTTATAAAAAGGCAGGAAGCGATGGAGCAACAAAATATGGTGGATTTGGTGGAATTGGTGTTGAAAATTGGGTACTTCAAAATGGCGGCTCCTTTGAACAAGCAATAGATACATTTATGGATACGGCTAACCAAGTAGTAGATTACAATGATTTTAAAAGAAAATATCCTATTTTTGATTTTGGATTTAATCATAGAGAAGGGAAAATTCGACATGACCGATTTAGTGCATTCTTAGGTGTTGAAGGTGAAGGTGAAAATGCTATTCCAATAGGTTTTAATTATGTTAAAGAAATTTTTCCAACTCTTCAACAAACTATGACTTTAGAAAACGAAAAACAATCAGAAAGAGAAAATGGTATTGAACCAGAATCTCCACTAATGCAAAGTATTTCAGCAAAAGGATTTGCAGAAGCAGGAAAAAATAAAAGTGGTTTGAGAAATAAATTTAATTTTTCACAAGTACGTGGTTTGGTAGCAAAATATATGTCTATGCAAAGCATACAACAAGAAACACGAAATACTAATAACAGTTTGGAGGAAAAAGATGATTAAAGAAAGTAATTTTAGAAGAATGGCAACAGAAGTCTTAGCAATAGTGGATTTATATCCAAAATCAACAAGAGATAAAATACCAGCACAACTTATAGAAGAATTGCAAAGAAATAAATTACCAGATTTAAAAGTAAATTTAGACAAAAATAAAAAACTTCATAAACAAGAGATATGTGAAGAATCACTTGTAATGACATATATGATTTATAGAAGTTATATAGCATCACCAGAAGAACAAGTATTATTTGATAAAATTTTAAATAAATTTGATGAAGAAACTAGAAGAAAATATGATCCAAATAATATTTTCAAAAAGAAAGATGAAAAAGTTAGTAATGATGGACAAAGTACAGATTCACATTCAGAAAGATAAAATATAATTCTAGTTAAAGACGGTCTGGCCAACCGTCTTTTTTTATGTTTGATAAATTACAAGAAATATTGACATTAAGCATAAAATGCTTATATAATAAATACACAAAGAAAGCGGAAAAAAGCTAATTTTACAATGAAAATGAGGTTAAATTTTATGAAAAATATATCAAAAAAGAAAATTTTAATAATTGTTATTTTAGGAATTATTGTATTTAGTATTGGAATTTGCAGTGGAATTTATATAAAGACTCGCATTGATGAAAACAAGGCAATTGCAGAAAAAGAAAAGCAAACTAGTTTATCAAAATATATTTCTGAGAGTGAAATTGCTAAATTAAAAGAAAAAGTAAAAAGTGATGAAGAAGGCTATGGCAATAATTACCAAGAATTTGAGCTATATTCTTATGCTGCTTATAGAAAAGAACCAGATAGAATATATTTTAAATCTTCTAAAGTTGGTGCTTTTTATGTTTTTGAAAAAGACGATGAAAACTATGCACATTTGCTAGAAGTTGTTAAGGATAGAATGCATTATTCTGTTGTAGATGACTATAATTTAAGATGCTTTACACCAGTATCTATAAAGAAAATGATGTTATCTGGTGAAAACTATATTATTTTTGATTATAATAATCAAGATTTGTCTGAATTTGATGGAGATTATAATAAAGACATTATATTTAGCTTTTCAGAAAATACTAGACTTTATAGATTAGTTACATGTTTATCATATTATAAAGAGCCTATCACTTTAGAAAACTTAAACAGAAATGAATTTGCTGATAATACATCACTAACTGGATATCAATATATGACATTGGGTGAGATGGATTAAATATGAATGTTATATTTTTAGACATAGATGGTGTTTTAAATTCAGATGAGTACATAGATTCTATAAAACATTTAGAATTAAAACCAGAAAACGAGATAGATAAAGAAAAATTAAAATTGCTAATATCAGCTGTAAAATTAACTAATTCAAAAGTTGTTTTAACAGCTTCAGGAAGATACGGGAAGGTAGGAAAATATTTGATTTCAATTCTATCTCAATTTGGAATACCAACAGATGTGACTCCTCACATGAATAGTGAAAGAGGAAAAGAAATAAAAGCTTGGTTAAATCAAAATAGAGATGTAGATGATTTTGTAATATTGGATGATGAAATTTTTGAATCATATGATAATAAATTATTATCAAAATTGATAAAAATATCAAATGGAAATGGACATAATTTAGGAGAAGGTATTCTCCAAAAAGATATTGAAGAAATTATAAAAAGACTTGGAAAACATAAAAAATTAGAAACAAATGATGATTATGCTGAAAGATAAAAGAAAAATATTTTAGAGAGAAAATAAGAATGGGGGTTTTTATGATGAATAAAATTGTAACAATTAGTAGAGAATTTGGAAGCGGTGGAAAAGAAGTAGGAAAAAGACTAGCAGATGCACTAGGTTATTCTTATTATGATTCAGAGATAATAACATTGCTTGCAAAAGAAACAGGAATGTCAGAAGAATATATTAAAAATATTTCTGAAAAAGGTGCATATCCTTATGCTTTTCAATTTGCAAAATCTTTTGCAATGTATTCTACTGTTCAAAATAATCAAACAGAATTGCTTGTAGCACAAAGCAAAATTTTGAAAAAAATAGCTGAAAAGGGCAATGCAATTATTGTAGGTAGAGGTGCAAATACTATACTAAAAGACTACAATCCAATGAATATCTTTGTATATGCAGATATGAAATCAAAAATAAAACGTTGTAGAGAAAAAGCTGAAGAAGATGAAAACTTAACTGATAAAGAATTAGAACATAAAATAAAAAGTATTGATAAAAATAGAAAAGCTTTGAATGATTTAATATCAAATGCGGAGTGGGGAAGTAAGGAAAATTATAATCTATGTATAAATACATCAAATATAGAAATAAAGTCAATGGTTCCAGCACTTGCAGAATATATTGAAAAATGGTTTGAAAATAATAAGTAAAATCATACTAATACACATTAAAAAATAAATGCAATAAAGAAAGGAAAATAAAATGGCAATAAACTTATCAGAACATTTTACATATAAAAAACTAATAAAATTTACATTACCAACAATAATAATGATGATATTTACATCTATCTATGGCGTAGTAGATGGAGTATTTATATCAAATTTTGCAGGAAATAATGCATTTGCATCTATCAATCTAATTATGCCAGCAATCATGATAATAGGAACAATTGGATTTATGATGGGTACAGGAGGAAGTGCGATTATTTCAAAAACTTTAGGAGAAGGAGATAAAGAAAAGGCTAATAAACAATTTTCTTTGTTAATATATACAGAAATAATACTAGGTATAATATCTACTATAATTGGAATATTATTGCTTAAAACAGTTGCAAAACTTCTTGGAGCAACAGATGAAATGATGGCTGATTGTTTGACTTATGGAAGAATACTTTTAATTGGAATGACAGCTTTTATATTACAAAATAGTTTTCAATCATTTATGGTTGTTGCTGAAAAGCCAAAATTTGGTTTGATTATTTCTATTATTTCTGGAATTATAAATATGTTTTTGGATTTTTTACTAATCTATGTATTTAAATTAAGAGTTGCTGGAGCAGCAATAGCAACAGTTACAAGTCAAACTGTTGGTGCTCTTATTCCTTTAATATATTTTTCTAGAAAAAATGATACATCTCTAAAATTAGGGAAAACTAAATTTGATTTATTTACAATAGCAAAGACTTGTTCGAATGGTTCATCAGAAATGGTAACAAATCTTTCAATGTCACTTGTAAATATTTTATTTAATATGCAACTTATGAAATTAGCAGGAGCAAACGGCGTATCAGCTTATGGAATCATAATGTATGTTGGATTTATATTTGTAGGAACATATATGGGATATTCCGTTGGTACAGCACCAATAATAGGATATCACTATGGTTCTGACAATAAAGAAGAATTAAAAAACTTATTAAGCAAAAGTTTAAAATTACTAGGTGTTATAGCTGTTATAATGACTTGTTTGGCTGAAATTTTAGCTAAACCTTTAGCAAGCATTTTTGTTGGATATGATAAAGAACTATTAGAATTAACTATTAAAGCAATAAGATTATATTCATTATCATATCTTATAAGTTGGTTTAACATATTTACATCATCATTCTTTACAGCATTGAATAATGGGTTGGTTTCAGCTCTTATATCATTTTTAAGAACATTATTATTCCAAGTTGCAATGGTTTTAATTTTACCAGCAATATTTGATATAAATGGAATATGGCTTTCAGTTACAGTAGCTGAATTTTTAGCAATAATTGTTAGTATAACATGTATTATTAAAAACAGAAAAAAATATGAATATATGTAAATAGCAATAAATCGGCAAAAAACGAACTATACCCCTCTATTTACAAAGATACCCATACAGGTATATAATAATAGCCGAAGGAGGAAAGTATGGAGTGTCATAAAAAGAAAACTATTAGAAGTGATGATGAAAAGAAAATTATAACTAATAGAATAAATCGAATATCAGGGCAATTAAGTGCTATAAATAAAATGGTACAAAATGATGAATATTGTAATGACATATTGATACAGTTATCAGCAATTGAAAATTCGGTTAAAAGTTTGTCTAATCATATACTAGAGAATCATATTTATTCTTGTGTAGCAGATGATTTAGAAAATGGCAATTTAGAAGTAATTGATGAACTTGTAAGTTTGTTTAAAAAATTTAATAGATAAAAAATGAAGGGTATTAAAATGAAAGAATGTACAATTAAAGTTGAAGGAATGGTTTGTGGAGGTTGCGAAAATAGAGTTAAAAATGCAGTATCAACAATTGATGGAGTTGAAAGTGTTGTTGCAGATCATAATACAGGAATAGTAACTGTAACTTCAAAAGAAGATTTAGATGTAAATCAAATAAAAGAAAAAATCGAAGATATAGGTTTTGAAGTGAAGGAATAGGATATGCAAAATATAATTTTATCAATTGATGGTATGACATGCAGTGCTTGCTCAAATGGTTTAGAAAAGTATTTAAATAAACAAAATGGTATTTTTAATGCAAGTGTAAACCTTGTTATGGCAAATGCTACAATAACCTATGATGAAAAAATCTTAGACCAAGAAAAAATAGAAAAATATATTAAACAGGCAGGTTTTAAAAGTTTAGGATTATTCAAAGAAATAAATGTAGAAAAAAGTAGCAAAAAAGAAAAAAATAAATTTATTATCTTTACTATTTTAGCAATTATTTTTATGTATATTGCAATGGGACACATGGTTAATTTGCCAATTATAGAATTTTTAGATTTACATCATAATCCAATAAATTATACTATATGCTTATTTATATTAACAATTGCATTTTTAGTATATGGATATGATATTTTAAAAAATGGATATAAAAATTTAATTCATAAGATACCAAATATGGATACTCTTGTAACAATTGGTGTATTAAGCAGTTTTATTTACAGTGTATATGGAATGTATAGAGTTTTAAAAGGTGACCAGCATTTCACAATGAATTTATACTTTGAATCTTCTGCAATAATAATTTATTTCGTAAAGCTTGGAAGATATATTGATGGTATAAGTAAAGATAAAACCAAAAGTGCAATACAAAAATTAGTAGAAATCACACCAAATCAAGCAACTATAGAAGTTAATGGTGTACAAAAACAAGTTACTTTAGATGAAATTAAAAAAGGTAATATTGTAATTTCAAAAGCAGGAGATAAAATAGCAGTTGATGGTGAAATTATAGAGGGAAGTACACATTTAGATGAATCTTTTATAACTGGAGAAAGTAAACCTGTTAATAAAAGCGTTGGAGAAAAAGTAATTGCAGGAAGTTTAAATTATGATGGCTTTATAAAATATAAAGCAGAAAAAATTGGAAAAGAATCTACTGTTTCTGAAATTGTAAGATTGGTTGTAAAAGCAAGTAATACTAAGGCTCCAATTGCAAAAATTGCTGATAAAATTTCTGGATATTTTGTTCCTACAGTAATAGTAATTGCTATATTAACATTTATTTGTTATCTTGTTTTAGGGTATAATTTTGCTACTGCTTTAAGTACTTTTATCACTGTTCTTGTTGTTGCTTGCCCTTGTAGTTTAGGGTTAGCAACGCCTCTTGCTATAGTTGTTAGTGAGGGCTTATGTGCAAGTAATGGTATATTAGTAAAAAAGAGTGAAATTCTAGAAAATGCATCAAAAACAAATACAATAGTGTTTGATAAAACTGGTACACTAACTTATGGAAAATTAAAAATTTCTAAAATATATAATTATAGTAATTTAGAAGAAAAAGAGCTAATTCAGCTTATAGGTAGCATAGAGGAGAAGTCTACACATCCAATAGGCAAAGCTTTTACTGATTATATGAAAGAAAATAAAATAAGCAAAATAGAAGTAAGTAATATGCAAAATTTAGCTGGATATGGTCTAGTTGGAGAAGTTAATAATCAAAAACTTATGCTTGGAAACAGAAAAATGATGGAGAAATTTTCTATTCCTAACAGTCATTTGGAAGATGAAAAAGAATTAGCTAAAAATGGAAATAGTATTGTTTATGTTACTAGAAATGATGAAATCATTGCATTGATAGGCGTAAACGATATTATAAGAGAAAATGCAAAAGAAGTAATTAGTAAATTAAATAGTCACAATATTGATACAATAATGCTAACAGGAGATAACAAGGAAACTGCCGAAAAAATAGGAAAAGAATTAGGAATTACAAAAGTTATTTCAAATGTTTTACCAGCTCAAAAATCAGAAACAATTAAAGATTTAAAAGCTAAAGGAAATAAAGTTATGATGTGTGGAGATGGTATAAATGATAGTCCAGCATTAACAAATGCAGATATTGGTGTAAGTGTAAAAAGTGGAACTGATATAGCAATGGATTCTAGTGATGTTATTTTAACTAAAAATGATTTAAACTCAGTATTAAAATTGATTATCATTAGTGAGAAAACAGTTAAGAATATAAAACAAAATTTGTTTTGGGCATTTTTCTATAATTGTTTGATGATACCGGTAGCAATAGGCATACTTAAACCAATAGGAATTTTAATCAATCCAATGATTGCAAGTTTAGCAATGGTATTTAGTAGTTTAACTGTTATTTTAAATGCATTAAGATTAAGAAAAATTGAAATATAGATTAAAATAAGATTACTTCTGTCTCAACTAGAAAAATTTTACGAGAAACAACATCAGATACTTTAAGAAACGAAATTCCTACTTATATTATTGCAGGTAAAGGAACTTTTGTAATGTCTTATATAGTTTCAAAATTGTTATCAAAAAAGATTAAAAAAATTGATATGGTATCAAGTTTAAAAGGAAATGAACAATTAGTATAAAGAGTTGCTAAAATAATAGCAACTCTTATTATTTATCATGATTTCTATATAAATATTTAATAATGTTTCTAATGCAAAAGCTTGACATGAAATAAAATTCACACTATAATATATTTTAGTTTTTGTTCGCAATACACACATGTTTAACATCAGAAGGAGGATAAGGCATGTATCCATCATCATATGGCGAAGTTGATAGACGTGAAACAGAGTACATCAGAGAATTACAGGCAGAAGTCAAAGGCTTGCGAGCTGAGCTTGCAAGTAGACCTATGGATAACTACCGTTATGACCATTGCTTTGGCGAAGATGGAGGCGTTCCAACTTTGTATGTCCCTGGCACAGCTCGATGGTTTGTAAAAGAAACGAAATGACATAGTGGTATTGTAGGATGTATCCTACAAATTGAAGCGTAGATATAACCTCTGGGATGTATCTACGCTTTTTAGTTGATACATACAATTTATAAATATATAATTAAAAAATCGATAAATGAAATTATTGCGTAGAAAGGTACAATATATAATGAAAAAAATTTATATTGAAATTACAAATAATTGCAATTTACAGTGTAGTTTTTGCAAAAATACTGATAGAGCTAA
>CAKPLX010000045.1 GCA_934167785.1 uncultured Bacilli bacterium | reverse complement strand
ATGCATAATAACATAACTATAAATACTACAAAAAATCAAGAACTATATTAGTGTCTGTCAAGGTTGCCGTAGGCATTATTTTAACCTTGATAGACATAGTATAAAATATATGGTAATTTCATTAAGCAAATATTCTTTTGATTAATGGCTAATTATTAAAAAAAACTAAATTTAAGACAAAAAACGAGAGTAAAATCCCGCTTATGTTTAATTTTTTTTAGGACATTTTCCTAAATTATTGACATTAGTTACACATAAATTATTACATAAATTCACATAATAATTAACAAAAAGCAAAAAGCAAGAGTTATGCTTATTAAAGGATTATATAATCCAATTAAAGTATAACAAAAGAGAGCTGAATTTTAGCTCTCCCAAAAAGTTCATCTATCATTAGTTTCTGGTTCCACCAACACTACTTGACAAAGAACCCTAAATTCAAACTGGTGTCCCCGAGGTGATTCGAACACCTGACCGATCGCTTAGAAGGCGATTGCTCTATCCAGCTGAGCTACGGAGACATCACTCAAACAAGTAAATTCATTATACAACAATTTATTTAGTTATTCAAGCACTTTTTTAATTTTTTTCAAAATTTTTGTTACAGTACTAGATGAAGCGAGTAAAAAAAAATAAAGAACTACTATTAGAAATAGAAAGACTAAAAAACAATAATAGTAAAAATAGTTCTAATTCTTCAAAAACTTCTAGTACAAATGGTTTTAAGAAAATAATTACTAATAACAGAAATAAGTCTAGTTGAAAACAAGATGGTCAACCTAAACATATAGGTAAAACTTTAAGCAATGAACAAATAGAAGAAATGATTAAAAACAATATAAGGGAATAATTGTACATGACCATTATAAGATGTATTATAACTATGGGGCAGATAATGCCGAATGTAATGTTCACGTATTAAGGTACCTTAATGCTGTATCTGAATTTACTAATCATACATGGGCTAAAAAGATGCATGATTTACTTTTAGATATGAAAAACATAAAAGAGGAGTATATATCAAAAAGAGAAAATCATATTAGTAATGCCAAATATGAAGAGTTTAAATCTAAATATTTAAAGATTCTATCAGAAGCCAGAGAAGAAAGACGTAAAGATTTATTTTGTAATGCTTACAAAAAAGAAAAAATTAACTTAATTAATAGATTAAATGAATATTGTGATAATCATCTCTTATTTCTAAAAAAATTCTTTGTTCCATTTTCTAATAATCGTGCAGAGTCTAATTTAAGAGGCATTAAAATAAAACAAAAAACTGGTAAATTCAGAAGTGTTGAAGGAGCTAATATCTATACTGTTATAAAAAGTTGCATATCAACATACGTCAAAAACAGTATCAATCTATATAAATCACTTACATCAGTTTTCACTGATAGTCCAATATTAATGCTTTTGACATTTGTTAGTCTGAACTGTAACAAATTTTTTTATTTAAATTTAAAATACAATATAAAAAAATTGGAAAATAACGTCACTAAAAATCATACATAATATCTTTTGCCTTGCCCATAATAATAGTGGGTGATGAAAAAATGGCAAAGAATAAAAATTCTAAAAACTCAAACAACAAGAATAACAATCAAAAAAATATGAGTGGTGCAAATTCTTGTAAAGAGAATTCATGCAACAATATGAATGAAAATAATTCATGTAAAAATAGCCTAAACTAGGCTTTTTTTATATTCCAAAATAAATTTTGACCATCAAAATAGAAAAAATGATTGCACAAAAATCTGCAAATAGTCCCACTAAAAGAGAATACTTGATCTTTTTTACACCAATAGAAGAAAAATATAACCCAATAATATAAATTGTAGTATCTGTACTTCCCTGCAAAATAGATGCTATCCTTCCAGCGGTAGAATCAGGTCCATAATTTTTTAAAAGATCATTTAGTAAAATTAGAGAAGAACTCCCAGAAATAGGACGAATAATGGCCAAAGGAAGAATCTCCTTAGGAATAGAAAAAAATGATAATATAATCTCCAACGGTGAAAAAATAAACTTCAAAATACCACTCTTCAAAAAAACATCAATTGCAATACACATTGCAAAAATGGTTGGGAAAATAGATAAAGCTGTATTTAGCCCTTCTTTTACACCATCAAGAAAAACGCTATAAATATCTACTCCTTTTATTAAGCCATAAAAAATAATCAAAAGAACTATACTAGGAATAATAAAATCTGTCATTTTTTCCTCTTTTCATAATTCGCACATACCCGATCCAAAATAAGACCAAATAAACAAGATAAAAAAGTTGTCAAAATGCAAGGAAGTAATATTTCAGTTGGATTACTAGAATGATTAATAGCACGAAAACTAATTACCGTTGTTGGAATCAAGGTAACGGAAGCTGTATTAATAACTAAAAGGGTAATCATACTTCTTGTAGCAGTATCTTTTTTTAAATTTTTTTCCTGCAATTTTTGAAAAGCCTTTAACCCAAAAGGAGTAGCTGCATTACCAAGCCCTAATACATTCATTACAATATTAGAACCAATATAAGAAAGAGTTTCATCATTTCGATTCAAATCAGGAAAAAGAGGACCAATCAAAAAAGAAAAAAATTGCGACATTTTAGTTAATAAACCACTTTTTTCAGCAATCTTCATGATACCAAGCCATAAACAAAGCAAAGGAATCATTTTTATAACAATTGAAAGAGCATTTTCTCCAGATTGAATCAAACTAGCATTAACTAAACTAACATTTCCAGAAAAAAAGGCATAAACAATTCCTATTAGGAAAAAAGAAGCAAAAATATACTTTATCATTTTAAACTATTCCCCCTTTTTTACCTTATTATTTAAACGAAAGTAAATATTTTCTTGATAGATTCGTTTTTGATTTAAATAAATAGAATATTTTCCTACAATAACATTATTTTTTAACTTACTTTTTTTTCTCTTTTCTAAAGTTATTTTTTTCACTAAATTCTTTTCAGTTCCATTTTTTAAAGGAATATAAATATCTTTCTTCAAATATAAAGTTCCTAAACCTCGATAATAATTTTCTCCAATAATATTTAATTTTGTTTTCTTTAAAACTAATTGAGCAGTATAATTTTGAAAAGCATATTGATATAAACTTTTATGTGTATTCCAATCATCACTATCCCTTAAAGTAACCACAATTAAATCAAGATGATTAAATGATGCCGTACTAACCAAAGTCCTTTTAGCTGTTGTAGTATACCCAGTCTTACCACCCGTAATATATTTCTCATTAAGTAATTTATTTTTATTATGCCAAACATAAGTCTTTTTATTCGTTTTAACCACATGTTTTTTTGTCCGAACAATTTCACGATAATCCTGATATTCCATCGCCTTTTTAGTCAAAAGTGCCATATCATAAGCAGTAGAATAATTTCCGGCATCAGTATTATCCAAGCCACTAGGATTACGAAAAATTGTATTCGCCATTCCGATATCTTTCGCTTTTTGATTCATCATTTCTACAAAATGCTCAACACTGCCTCCAACATATTGTGCAATAACTAAAGCTGCATCATTCCCACTCCTAAGCATTAAACCATACAATAAATCTCTTAAAGTAATCTCTTCTCCTATTTCAACATAAATTCCAGATCCATATGACTTTTCAATAACATCATCAACAACAATAACATTATCCATCTTCTTTGACTCAACGGCTAATAAACAAGTCATAATTTTAGTAATTGATGCAATCAACATAGGCGTATGATAATTTTTTCCCTCCAATACCGCTCCCGTAACTTGATCCACTAATACATAACTAGAGGCAGTTTTCGTACTAGCAAACACTGAATTTATATTAAAAAATAATAAAAAAATACATATTATTACCTTTTTCAAAATTATCACCTAGTAATATTATGTATTTTAAACATATTTTATTATAAAATAAAAATACTTATTAATCTCAAAATTCATTTTTAAATCAATTTCTAAAAAAAGGGCAATTTTTCTGGAAGTCATCTCAAAAAAACACCTAAACAATTAACTCTTTTTAGAATTTTCTCTAACCTTAGATAATTTATTTGCTCTCGATTTAATCATCATTGTTTCTTTTTTTACAATATGTTCATTTGTTTTTAAAAAAATATTTTGATTAGGATCAATCATTTTTAGAATACTTTTAATTTCTTCTAATTCTTCTAAACTAACAATTTCCTTCATATTATCTTTCCTTTCTAGATACCCATGAATCTATTTTTTCTTTACCAGCATCATCCAAATCGCTTAATACAATATCAGATCTTAAATTTTTTACATCATAAGGAACATACTTTTCTTTTATCTGATAATCTCCATTTTTCTTTAAAGATAAAACAATATAATAAGCCTTTCCTTCTTCAGAAGGTCTTTGATAACCAATACCAGCTCCTCTTAAAGTATATACATTTCCATCAATCTTTCGATAATGGACATGTCCTTGAAATATTTTATCATAATCACCTAAATTTACAAACAATTTTCCAGTATTTAAATCTTTTATTGAATGACACAATAAAATCTTTTGATCTCCAATTAATAATTCACGACATAATGGATATAACTTAAGATTTTGAATCTGTTCTCTAGAAAGCTGATTCCTTGTCCAATTACTATTTTTCAGTGTTTCTTGATAACATTTCATTCTACTCAAGTGTTCTTCCAAAAATTCAACACCTTTAGAAATATACATCTCGTGATTCCCAGCAACAGATTTTACATGATATTGTTCCATAAGTTCTAAAACCTCTTTAGGATTTGGACCAGTACCAATATTATCCCCCAAAGAATATATTTCTGTTATCCCATTTCTTCTAGCATCTTCTAAAATTGCTAATGTTGGTTCAAATAACCCATGAGAATCAGCAAAAATAGCAACTTTTTGAATTTTTTGACTTTCCTGATATTGAAACAACTGTTGCTTTATCTTTTCTAAATTTTTAATCATCTGCTGCCTATTTCCATGATACATATCATTCTCAATTGGAATATTCTTAGGATTCATTATTGACGTTCTTGGCTTTTGGGTAAGAGCAAAAGCAAGACCATATTTTTTACAAATATCAATCTCTTCCTCCGTCGGGATTCTTTTATCTGGTAAAATAATATAACATGGCCTTAATCCCTCTCTAAAGCAAAGTGTTTCAGAATTACATCCTTCTCTAGCATCACTTGTTTCCAAGATTCCTCGTTGTTTTCTAATAACTTCTACTACTTCATTACTATTCTTTCGAATCGAACCATTATGATTACTATCCATATTCTGAGAAGAACTCATTACAAAATTTTCTTTTTTCACATTATCATAACCAAAAATCAATTGATTATTTTGTTCAAAATAATAAACTTGATTACGATAACTAATTGGTTGTAAACAGATAAAATTCATCTCCCCAGTTGCATGCCCCAAAATAACATCTTTAATATTCTCAGAAGAACTTAAAACATGAGTATAAAGAATGTATTCCTTATCCGAAAAATCATATACTGGAACCCCATACAACAAAGTTTTTTCTTTATCTAAAACAAAATCAATTGACTGATCAAAAGAATTAATCTTAGTCGTCCCTCTTTCCGACTCCATAGCATACAAATTACGCATTTTTTCAGAAAAGTTATCAATTTGAAAAGAAGAATTTAAGATAGTATCTAAATAAATGAAAATATTATTCGCTAAAGTCTTTAGGTTCTTTTTACTTTCTAAATGAATAATATCTTCAATCATAGAAGTATAAATCATCATAGCTTCAATTTCTTCTACCATCTTCTCATCTTTGCGATTATTAAATTGTAACTTTTTTAAATTTTCTGTATTTCCATATATTTCTAATTTTTCTTTAAGCAAAGGAAGTGAATCATTAAATAACATCTTACAAATAATATCTTTCAAAGTATTTTTATCTAATTTTTTCATATCTTTTAATTGTTCAAAAAATTGTCTCTTTAAAATAGCATTAATCTTCTCACAATCTTCAAGAGTATAAGGCTTATCCAATCCTTTAAATTTTTCTTTTCGACGAAATAAAAATAAAATCTTATTTTTTTCAGGGTCAGTTAAAGAAAAATTAGAATGCGCAAGTCGATAACATAGTTCTGGATAAGCAAGATAATTTTCTACTAAATTTGTCAAATGACGAACTTGAGCAGTGATTATTTCGTTACCTTGATAAATATTTTGAAAAAAATAATCTTTAATTTCTTTAAAACCATCGCCTTTTTGATTAATCACTGAAACAAGCTGAGAAAAATAAATTGGTTGATTCGATAAATTATATTGCCAAAATTTAGAAGGCTCTACATCTAAATAACTTAAAAATTTTTCTACTTGTTCAAAATTTTCAATAAATAATTTTTTATTTCCTCGAAAAAACGGAAGCATTAAAAACATTTGCTTAACCCAATCTTTTTTCGAATCTAAATCATACATTTTAACATAAGCCATTTGAATATAATCACTATTTTTTTGAACCTTTGAATTCAAAAAATCCAAAGCTTTTTGAGGAGAAATATAATCAGTAATTAAATCAAAAACAGACAAAGAGAGTCTCTTTTCAAGTAAAATATGATAATCCCATTCTTCCCCTAATTGTTTTTTTATGGCATCGTTTAATTCTTCTTGGTGAAATTCAAAAATTTGTTTTTTATAGCCTGTTGAAATATTATAAAAATAAGCAGTAAAAACTTGAGTAAGATTAAGATTTTGAATAAAATGCTCTATCATTAAAGGAGGAAGAACTTTTTTTTGTTGAAAAAGAAAAGAATAATCAAAATTTTCATCTTGGAGTTTCTTTAAAAAATAAGAATCAATCTGTTCAATCTTCTGCAAATATAAATCATTTTTCAATGATAAAGAGGAATCAATCACATTATAATTAATAATAATATCAATCACTTGCTCCAAATTAAGCAAAGAAAACATTTTTAAAATAAATTTTTTTGGTAAAGACTTAACATTTTTTTCTAAAATAGAAACACAACTAAAATTTTCATCTCGTAATTTTGTTTCCAAAACAAAATCAATCTCTTTTTGCTTTTGTTCGTACAAATATTCCTTCAATGCCGAATCAGAAACTCGATAATCAGTAAACACTTGAAAAGCTTGATTAGCGTTTAGAAATTGAATAGCGTTTTTCAAAAAATCAACAGGCAAAGGAGAATTTCCATAATAAACGTTAAAAAAGAGGGGCAAATATTCAAAATCTTTTTTCTGCAATTTTGTTTCTAAAAGGAAATTCATTTCTTCTCTTCTCAGTTGATATATCTCTACAGAAGCCATATGAAAAACTAAGGCGGAAAAAGCCTGTTCAGAACTTAATTTTTTTATAAATTCTAAAACCATTTCCCTGGGATAAAAAGTAGTATCTAAAAAGATTAAATAATCAAAACTTTTATCTTGTAATTTTTTTTCTAATTGTTCACAGATACTCTTTTGATTAGCAGAATAAATTAGATGAACAAGTTCTTTTTGATTAGTTCGATCAAAAATTTGAAAAATATCTTTCACTGGAAAAAAAGAAATAAATTCTCCTAAAATACTGTTTGGAATCTTAAACCAATTATTTAAAATCATTTGAATATATCGATTAGAATTTTTTTGAAAAAAATTAAAAAATGATTTTTTATTTCTTTGATAAATAAATTCCTTTTCTGAGTCAGAAATGCTATTGCCAAAAAGAAGATTAATTTTTCTTTCCGTACTACTTTCTTTTAACATAATTTCTCCTCCTACTCTCATATAGTAAAATATATCAAAAATAAAAAAGAAGATCAAGACAAAAAAGAATGAAACCTTTTTATCTAGATCCTTATCAAAATATTTTTCTTTATTCCAATTTTAGTATAATTAGTTACTCAAAGGTAATGATTCCATATACTGAAGATGATAAATTATTTGAACAATATAAAAACAAAGTTTCAGATTGAAAAATGAGATTTCATATAAAAGATATATTTCTTGACTATCTGATTAAAATTAACATTCATTTTTCTATTATTACTATTAACTAAATTTATATTATCCTTTTCAATTAATGAAATAATCATTTGGAATTATAGCAACAAAATATATAATTCTATTTTAATCAAAACTTCATATGTATTTAATTTTCACCAATCATATATAGCATATTATAATGATGGTAATATTTTATATAAAAAGGGAAATTACACCGAAGCAATAGAAAAGTATAACAAAGCAATAAGTAAAAATCCACCCTCAAAAAAAGTATGTAACATAAGAATTAATCTATCTTTGGTAATAATAAAAAATATTACTTCAAATGATTACAAAATCATTTATGGTCAATTAGAAGAAGCAAAGAATAATTTATATAATAATAACTGTGCAAATTCAATTGATAATAGTGGATATAGTCAAGATGCAGAAAAGTTAGAAGAAGAAATAAAAAATTTACAAGATCAATTGAATAATAATTCTAATAATAAATCAGACAATTCTCAAAATCAAGAAAAATCAAAAAATGGAAAAGATTATTCTGATATTGAAGAAGAACTCAAAAAAATTGAAAGGGAAGCAAATGCAAATAGACAATCAAATATGACAATATACGAAAACATGAGTGATTATTCCTATTATTCAGGGAAAAAATGGTAAACAAAAAGAATAAAACACCACTTCTTTCACCACCAATTTTTAATATAATCTATTGATTTAAAGACAGTAATTTTATGCACTAATGTACTAAAGATGATAAATCGTTTGAGCAATATAAAAACAAAGTTTTAGATAAAAACATTAAAATCCATATTTAATGTTTTTCAAGGAATTCTAAGAAATAAAACATAATAAAAATCACACCTAAAAATTGATATGAACCCCGTTTCTTGGACATAAGAGAAACGAGGTTTTTATATGTCAAAATTAACTTATGAAGATAAAATA
>CAKPLX010000044.1 GCA_934167785.1 uncultured Bacilli bacterium | reverse complement strand
GGTTATCAATATCTAAGAGAAGCGATTATTATGGTAGTTAATGATATAGATGTTATAAATCAAATTACAAAAAGTTTATACCCAAAAATAGCAGCAAAATTTAATACAACTCCAAGTCGTGTAGAACGTGCAATACGTCATGCAATAGAAGTTGCATGGGGTAGAGGAGACCAAAAGACTGTTGAGAAAATATTTGGTTATACAATTTCAGCAGCTAAAGGAAAGCCAACTAACTCAGAATTTATAGCAATGATTGCTGATAAGTTAAGGCTTGAATTAAAGAGTGCGTAATTTGAGTGAATATTTAGAGAGAAGCGGATTATAATATAAGATAAAAATAGCTCTAAAGCTATAAAGGAGTTGAAAATGCATATAGATTATGTGAAAAATCTGCTACTAAACCAATAAATGAAATAAAAAGAAACCTATAAACTTTTCTTATTCATTGGTTCGTGTTTTGAATATTTAAAACATGAATTTTTGAAAAAGAGAGGTTTTTTATTATGGAAAAAATTGATTATGATATTGATGATTTTATGGATTATTGTACTGTTAAAAATTTAGCTGAGAAAACAATCAATAGTTATGAACAAACATTACGATTATTATCTCGTTATTTAATAGAAGTTCAAAATGTTAAATCAGCAGAAGATACAAAAGAATTACACATAAGAGAATATATTAAATATTTACAAGATAGGGGAAAATATACTGTAACAAGTAATGAAGAAACCAAAAATATAAATTTTCCTGAAAATAGGGAAGATTACGGAAAGAAAATTGAAATTACAACAATTAATAATTATATTAGAAATATAAAAGTATTTTACAATTATTTATATAAAAATAGATATATTACAAGCAATCCAGTAACAAGAATAAAAGAAATAAAATGCTCTCGAAAAGTAGTTGGATTTATAAAGAATGATGAATTTAATAGATTATTAAGAATATTTGATTTATCTAAGTTTCATGAATATAGGGACTATATAATAACACAATTAATATTCGATACCGGTATGAGATTAGGTGAAACGTTATTAATACAAGAAAAAGATATAGATTATATAAATAGAACAATATTGTTACCATCAGAAAATACAAAAGGAAAAAAAGATAGATATGTGTTTTTTTCAGAAGAGATGTTGAAACAGTTAAGAAGATGGCTGAAATATAAAGATAGATATAGACAATCAGAATATATTTTTTGTACAAATAAAGGAAAGCCATTAAGTGTTTCAAATTATGAAACAAATTTTAAGAAATATGGTGTTAGAATTGGATTAGAGGAAATTCACCCACATATGCTAAGAAATAATTTTGCTAAAAGATTTTTAATGCAGGGAGGTGATATTTATACTTTATCTAGAATATTAGGTCATTCCTCTGTTAAAGTTACAGAAGAGGCATATTTGGATTTAGATACAAATGACTTAAGGACTAATTATCAAAGGTATTCACCTTTAGCAAATCTAAAAAGAAAGTAGGAAAATGTATTATGATTGTAAGAGAAAAAGAACTAAACAAAATAGTAAAAGATAATTTTTATTTGAATAATGTTTTATTAGAAATGGAGGGAGTTTTAAATTGTAACATTTATTTTATAAATGCGGTTTGCAAATACAAGTATAAAACAGGAATATTAATTATTTTTGATATGCTAAATTCAATAAATATTGATTTGGCTTCACAATATGAAATGATTTTTGATGAAGAAGAAAATTATTTGAAAATAAGATTAGATAATGGACAAGATTTAAAATTGTCAGTAATAAATAATAAAAAAAATTAGTATTTTTACTAGACAAATATGTAAATGTGTACTATAATGTTCTGCATAGGGAATGAGAATAAACAGATGTGGTTTGCCTCCATAAAGGAGGTGAGGCTTATGATAGAAATGCAATTACTAATAAAAACAATATTTATTTTATACTATTCATTAATTGGAGTAACTATCATAGCTTTTGCCTTGATTATAGCACTAGTTATAATTATTAGCAAAAGTAGATAACCAATAAAAAAACACATCTGTCTTGACCGGGCAATGTGTTTTTTACATACAAACCTGGCAAACCACGTTTGTGGTTTCTCCATTTCCTATTATTATTATACTTTGAATTAATGATAAAGTCAATAAATTTTATTATTCTTCTAAATTTTTTAATCCAAACTCAATTATTTGATTTACTACACTATTAAAACTTAATTCATTTTTTTCAGCTAAATCACTAATTTTATCAAAAGTTTCTCCACTTATTCTTATTGTTCTAGTTACTGTATCATTGCTTTTTTTTGTTTTTTCAATTTTTAATTTTTTCATTTTCATCACCATAATTATTGTAACCAAAAAAAAATTAAAAATAAGTGTACAAATATGTGTACAAAATAAAAATTTTGTGATATATTGTAGAAAAAAGTAAAAGGAGGAAAAGAATATGACAAATGAGAATGGTGAGGTTTGTTGTCCAATGTGCAAAAGTACACAAATTGTTGCAAATAAAAAAGGCTTTGGGTTAGGAAAAGCAGCAGCAGGAGGTTTATTGCTTGGACCGATAGGATTGTTAGGTGGAGTTATAGGAAGTGGAAAGATAGTAGTTACTTGTTTAAAATGTGGGCATAAATGGAAAGTTTAAGGAAGTGATTTTTAGTGGAAGAAAATAGTAGATTAAAAAAAATAATTGATTTATATGTGGATAAGGGATTAGATAGTGAATATTTACATGATGAAATGGTAAAGGCTTTTGCTAATGCTTCTCCAGAAGAAAAAAAGGAAGGTAGTAAATATTTAAATTGGAAATTACAAGAAGCAAAAGAAAATGGAAGAGATTTAAAAGCTGAATATCCCAATAAAAAAGGATGGATTTCAAGTTTTATAGTATTAATTATAGTAGTTATTATTAGTATAATAGTAATTAATAATAAAGATGAGCAAAGTAACAATTCATATAATAAGAATTATACAACTAATTCATCAAGTTCAGGTAGTTATTATAATACTACGAATAATAGTAATTATGATAATAATATAAAACATTATTGTGATGCTAGTGGATGCTTGAATGAAGGAAAATATTCTTTAAAACGTTCAGATGGAACTAAAGAATATTATTGTTATAAACATTATAAACAAATGGAAGAGTGGGCTGAAATGATAATGGGATATTAAAAATTAGAAGAAAGGTGAAGAAATGAGAAAAAATAAAGAGGTAAAATGGAAAATAGTTTTTAGTGTTGTAGTGGCAATAATAGTATTAGTTGCATTATTGATACATCCGGTACAAATATTAATTGTAAAAAATAATATATCAAAACAGGTGAAATGTAGTATTTTAAAAGACATAGAATATGAGAATTATACAATAGAAGGTAAGTACTATAATGTTTTGAATATAAGAATGAAAGATGAATTTGATGATTATGATTATTCAAAGAAAAAAAGCATTTCAACTAATGTTTTAGAAATGTTTACAAAGGAATATAAAAAATATGAAGATGTATTAATTGATAAAACTAGTAAAAATTATATTAATGATATTGTAAAAAAAGAAACTGATGCTAAAGTTATATTAAATTGTAAAGAAAATAAATATACAATTTTTGGAGGTTTCTCTAAAAATGATGAAGAATATACAGAAGAAGATAGTTTAAAAGAATTAATATCTTTACAGTTAAAGGATTGCGAAAATGAAGAGGAATTAATAACAATAGTAAATGATAACAATTATACAAAAGAGACATTAAAGAATATTATAAATATACATGATATTAAAGAAAAATCAAATGAAATTATATATAGCGCTGCTATTTCAAATAAAGATAAATATCAAAAAGAGATTGAATTATTAGAAAAAATACTAGAGTATAAAGATAGTAAAAATTTAATTGATAGTATAAAGAAAGAACATGAATTAGATGGGGAATGGTATGGAAATTATGGAATAACAGGATTTGATTGGATTATAGATGGAAATATTTGTTATAATGTTTACAGCAATTCTTTATATAAATATACATATGATAAATATAACTGCAAATATGAAAATAATATTTTATATGTTTTTAATAATACAGATAAAATGGATGATTTAAATAGTGCTTTGTTTAAAATGAACTATGTTGATGGAAAAATAGTATATTCTCCATATTCTTCAACAAATACAGTAACATTATCAAAAAAAAGTGATAATACAATTCCAAATGATATAGTTAAGCTTAAAACTCCTTCTATTGGAATGAGTAAAAAAGAGGTAGAAGATAGTACATGGGGAAAACCTGAAAAAATTAATAGAACAGAAACAATTTATGGAATTCGTGAACAATGGTGTTATAGTAGATATAGATATATTTATTTCGAAAATGGCATAGTAACATCTATTCAAAATTAAAAAGTAAAAAGATTAAAAAGTGTATAGTACTTAATTTGGTATTATATGCTTTTTTACATATGATTATAGACTAATTGATTTTATACCACGATTACATGTGCAGGGCGATTTTTAACATCAATTTTCTAATTCAATGTTGAAAATATACTCCCCATATTACGATTATGTACTCGATTAAAATTTTGTCGGTATAATCGCTTAATATCAATAGATATAGCCAATTTAATATAAAAAAATTTTAAGTTTTAATCGGAAGTAACTGAATAACAATTTTTTAAGAAAACAAAAGAAAATTAATTTGTATGAAATATTCAAGCAAACTGGTATTATAAAAAATACAAAGAATATTGAATACAAATGGCAAGAAAGGGGGGAATTTTATTGTTCATTATATCTAGTGAATATGGGGGAAAGAAAGCCCATCTGCTTTCCCCCACATGTTTTAATTGAAATAGGAAATAAGTGGTTTTATTTATAATAAATCATAGTTATTTCCTATATTTAAAACTAATTTTTTAATTATCCTGTTATAAAAATATAACTTTTATCATTAGCTCCTGGTTTTGTGAAACTAATATTATAATTTGTTAAGAGTCTGCCAAGCTGTTTATAGCTTTTATTTAGTATGGTATTGAAGATTTTATCTAAAATAATTTGTTGAGTTTGTTTATCTAAACGTGTATTAATCCAATTATTATTATATAATAAATTTAAAATTTCTTTTCTAACTTGTGCTTTGTTAGTATCTATATTGAATTTTGGTACACAATTTAAAACAGACTCAACTTGTAAAGTATTTTTAATAAATGATATTGGATTTTCTTTGTATTTTTCATAAGCCTTGAAGGATTCTATTTTATAATAGTATAATTCATTATATATTTCATATTTTTCAAAAATTGGATTATACCTTAAAAGAGAAAACTCTTTAAGTATAAAATTTTTAAAATTATCTAATTCAATTGTATACATTTTATTATTTAAAGTTATAGTATTTTTAGAAGATTTTGTGTAGTATTTTTTTAAATTCCTTTTTAATTTTAGAGAGAAATTTCTTTGTTTATTTTTTCTATCCAATGTGTTGATAAAGTTGTCAACAGGATTTGTAAAGTGCATAGTATTAACTAATTTAGTAATATTTGTGTTATAAAATGCTAAATATTTTTTTAGAAAATTATTAATGTATGATGTTGCTTTATACAATAATACAGAATAATATAAATTAATGTTTTCAAGCAAAATATTGTTTAAAAAATCATATTCAATATTCATTGTTGTAATTTCTTCTGAAGTTGTTTGATTAAGTGAATTATCAATAATATAAAATTTATCTATGTTTTTTCTATATCTACCGGAAAATTGAATAATATCAATAGGATTGTGTGATTCACAAAACATGGCTTTTATATTAGAATCTTTTAAATTAACTCCTTCTCTGATTTTTGAAGTTGATAACACTATATTTATATTTTCAGGAAAAGCTTCATTATCTACAATATAATTATTTAATGTATCCATTTCTTGTAAAATACTTTTTTCATTAGATTTTACTTTTGATATCAAACTATCTTTTCTGCTATCACTTATTAAAATCCCTATATTTTCTTTTGAAATATTATAATCTTTTATTAGTTTTGGTGAAATTTTTTTACAAATATCAGTTGCAGAATTTGACATATATAACATTTTATTTTTGGAATTAGCATGTGATAATAAATTAAATGCTTGTTCTTTGTTAATGATTTCAACTTCTTTTGGTTTTACATTATAACATTCATTACTAAAATCAAAAAATTTATAATTACCAAATCTTTTGAAATAAGGTGACAATGTAGATGATGTTGCAGACATACAGATTATTTTTTTATTATTTACTAAAAAGTAATTGATTAATATTGTTAAATAATATGTTGAATCAGTGAATCCTGAATCAGCAATGAGAGAATGAACCTCATCTATAACTATATATTTAAAATTGAGTTTTTCTATTTTTTCAAGATTTTCATATATATCGTTTTCATTAATTATCATTTTAATAAATTTTTGATGTGTAGTTACAAAATGATAGTGGTTTTCTACACATATTTTAAAATTGTCACAAAAAGCACGGTCTTTTAAGGCTTGTTCTTTTATCATTTTTCTTGAGGTTATAAAGAGAATTGTTTCATCATCATTAAGCTCTTTCACTAATTCTTTTTGTACCCAAGTATTTTTTCCCGCTCCTACTCCAGCAGTCATTAGGATTAAATCGTTATTTTCTAGTATCTCTTCTTTGTGTTCTTGTATTACTTCTGATAAATATTTATTTCCCATATTTTTTCCTCCTTTTTATTAATTATAACATAAACTATATAAAAAAATAGAAAAGTATGATAAAATTAGAAAAAATTAGAAAAGAGTATGAGAATGAATATAATAGAAAAACTAAATACAGAAAATTTACAATATAGATATAATTTTGGACAAGATGAAATTAGTAATTGTGATATAGTAAATGTTATTAAAGATATAAAAATAATTGAAAAATTCTATAATAGCATAGAATATAAAATTAATAATATTGATGATTATATAAATTTCTTGTTTATAGAATTTTTTAGTGATATAAGTAGATATATAAGTCAAGTGAAAAGTTCATATATAACTGATATAGAAAAAGTTGAAGAAATTATAATAAAAATAAAAGAAAAATATTCATTGGTTGATGAAAAAAGATATATAAATAAAAATTATAAAAAAATATTAGAATATAATACAAATGAAGAAAATAAGTCAGAAGAAAGTTTTGTAGATATACATATTAGATTTCAATTAAGAAAAAAGACAATAATAAAAATTGCTAAATACTTTCAAAATAATAATGAAATTATAAAATATTTATTAAATAATGAAGTGATACTTTTTTTTGATAATATAGATTTATTTGAAAAAAGAAATAAATATTTTATAAATAAATTAGCAGATGAAAGTATAATAAAAAAATTATTGAATTACAGATATATTCAGTTATTAGAATATTTAAGTAAAGAAAGTATCTTATTTAAAGAAAACCCAAATTATACAATAATAATTGATAACTTAATTAATAATATAAATACAGAAAATAAACATGTATATCAAAAGGAAAAAGAATGTGAATATTTATTAAATTTTCTAAAAAATATTAAAGAAATTAAAGCTAGAAAAGTGGAAAAAATATATAATAAATTACTGAATGAATTAAGGAAAGAGTTAGAAAGGACAGGACATGAATATAAGCAAAGTATTGATTTAGAAAAGGTAATAAAAGAATATAAAAAAATATTAAAAGATTTAAAAAATTATGATTTTTTAAAATTAATATATCCAAATACGATTAGCAAAAATGGAAGAAAGTATATGGGCATTGAAAATGTTGACAAGATTGAAAGTGGATTAACAAGCATTTTTTTGGATGAAGATATATATTATACCCATATAAGAAAAATGTATGTAGAACAAATAATAATACCATTATTTAATAATTTTTTCTTTGATTATGCAATAAAATCTATAGGATATAGGAGATTAGAAAAGCTTATTATTAATTTAATTAATGAAATCTTTTCAACTATGTTTATAGAATATGATGTAGAAGAAATAAAAAATGATGTAAAAGGGATTATGTTTTCAATAAAAAATTGTTATAAAAAATACAAATCAAAGGCAGAAACAAATTATATGTATTATATCAATTCAGTATATGTTATTTCTTATATAGAAAAATTAATAAGAAAAATATATGTTGCAGTATATGAAGAAAAAATATATATTAATGATAGAAAAATAACACTTGGAAGTATATTTCATGAAAGTGATGATAAAAAATTAAATTGTCTAATTGGCGAAAATCTTTTTAAATGGATAAAATATTTTTTATTTAATATAAGAACACAAGAAAAATCATTTGATAATGATATTGGATATGCATACAGAAATAGAATGTGTCATTATAATGATATAACAGCAACAAGTGACTTATCAAATACAATTTATTATAGGGCTATTTATCTATTTATTAATTTAATAATTGCATTACACTTTAATATTTATGACTATCCAAGTGAAAATACAGAAGAAATAATAATAAAACAATTAAAAAAAAATGAATAAATTTATAGACCAATTAGCATTTATTGGTCTTGTATTTATTCAAAAAAAGAGATAAAATAAGGCTATAAATAAACAAAGCATAAACCAACAAATAAATAAAAAAATTTAAATATTTATTGAGTTTAGAGATTTACATAAATTTAACACAACTCCAAGTCGTGTAGAACGTGCAATACGTCATGCAATAGAAGTTGCATGGGGTAGAGGAGACCAAAAGACTGTTGAGAAAATATTTGGTTATACAATTTCAGCAGCTAAAGGAAAGCCAACTAACTCAGAATTTATAGCAATGATTGCTGATAAGTTAAGGCTTGAATTAAAGAGTGCTTAAAAATCATGCACAATCCTAGAGTATTAATAATTACACAAATAAAAAATATTTCCATTATACCGACAAATTCGTGAGTTTATGGCATTGAAACAAGATGAAAACAGGTGAAAAAAAACAACCAACTTTTTTATTTATTGGGTATGATTAAATGTATAAAACAAAATAATTGTAAAATTTTACTCTGTTCGGTTGAATAATATATATAAATATTGTAATATAATAGCAACCTTTTCGAAGTCAGGAAGGTAAATCTTTTACTAAAGGGCGGAAAGGGGGCAAATGAGATGACAGAACCAGACCTTATTCAAAAGTTAATTGAACAGTTATTAGCAGAAAGAGAAAGAAACATTAGACTTAAATTACAATTAGAAGAACTAAAAAAAGGTAAAGACTAAAAGTGTCATTACATAGTCGAAGTGAGGAAGCTGTTACGAAGTTTCCTTGCTTTTTTTTGAGCATAAAAAAAGTATGTGCAGTTACGATACACATACAGCAAACGATATACACAACCAGACCGAAGGTACATTGTTTAATGTAACTATATAATAGCATCTTTTTTTAGTTTTGTCAAATGAAAAATAACAAAAGTTTTCAAGTATAAAATACTTTTTTTGAAACAAAATAATAATAAGAAAGAAGTGATAAAAATGAAAATATCCTTTATAA
>CAKPLX010000043.1 GCA_934167785.1 uncultured Bacilli bacterium | reverse complement strand
AAAGAGTATGGAAACAATTTAATATATAGAATGTTTGATTATTATGATTTGAAATTTGAATGTAACAAAAGAATAAAATAAAATTAAAACTGCATTATCAAAAAATGTGGTTTTTTCTTTGAAAATAGCCATATTTCATTCGACTTACTAATTGACAATTAGCACATGGAGACTATGATCATATGGAAGAAGCAATTAACTTAGTTAATAATTTTAAAGTAAAAAAAGTCATATTTAACTGTGGTGAGTTTAACGATTTGGAAAAAGAATTAATTAAAGTATTAGACAAAAAGAAAATTAAATATTATTCATGTATCAAAGAACTAAATATAGATAATAACAAACTCCATTTCTTACAAACTAAATTTTATGATAATGAAAATGATAATAGTAATGTTATTTATACTAAACTTGATGGTTATAAGTTTATGTTTATGGGAGATGCTGGAGTAGAAAAAGATATTTTAAAAGAATATAACTTAAAGAAAATAGACTTTTTAAAGATTGGACATCATGGCTCAAACACCAGTAGCAGTAAAGAATTTATCTCTAAAATTAAACCACAATATAGTTTGATTAGTGTTGGTAAAAATAATCGCTATGGACATCCTAAAAAAGGTGTATTAGATAACTTAAAAATAGTAAAGTTTATAGAACAGATAAAAATGGAAGTATTGAAATAAAGTTAAACCAACAAGGATATAAAATCAGAACATTCAATCCATAAAAATTAGATTAATAAGGTATACAAAAGTAGTTATTATTTAAAAATTAAAATACATAGTTTAAAATATCTTTTAGTTTAAATTTTAAAATATTTAAGTAGATTTGTATGATATAATAAATTAGGAGTTGATAATATGCAAATAACAATAGATGAAGCAATAGAGAAAAGTAAAACGAAAAAAATATAAGTAATGGTGGCTCAGCATGCTATGACTTTGGAGATGTTATATTAGTAAAATATACTTTTCCAATAGAATATATTAGGCCTGGACATAGAGCAAGAGAAAATCAAGAAAGTGTAATGGAAGGAATTAATGAAAAAAATCGCCAAGGTATAAATACGCCTAAACATCTCGCTATGAAAAGAGTAATTGAAGGAGAAAATGATGTTTGTTATGTTTTGCAAGAAAAATGTAAAGGAAAAAACTGCGAATCCCTAGCGGAATATGGTGCACCACTAGAAAAAGTTTTAAAAGAATTAGAATATGTAAATAAAATTCCTTTTAAACAATATGAAAAACTAGTGTACGATTCATGTATGCTATTAGAAATGGGATATGAAGCCAAAAATAAAAATTTATTTTATGATGAAAAAACCGGATTTTGGTTTATCGATTTCCTTGATAATCGCGAAGAAGATAAATTTGATTTTAATGATCCTAAAAAAATATTTAAAGCAATAAAATATGTATCTCCAAAACCCTTACAAATTGCATCTTGCTTAAGGTATGATGCAAAAATATCCAAAGGGGATAGTCAAAAAGTAGAAAAGTTAAAGTATGCCTCTACAGCTAAATACTTTTTAGCATGTAAAAAAGCGATTCCATTATTTAATAAATATGAGTATTTTTATTTATTAGATAGTAGTGATAATTTTAAAAAATATTTAATGGAAATGAAGTTAATTGATCGAGATTTATTCTCTTCTACAACAGATGATTTTAAGGTATATAATGAACTATTTACTTGTGTTGTTAATGATATTTGTGAAGAAATTTCTAAAAAAGGAAAAAAATATTGGGATGTAGAAACTAACAGTATTTGGAATAAATCTCAATTATTTAATATAGAAAGTTTTTACAGAAAGTATATTTGCAAAGAAATTAAACCAGAAGATTATAAGGAAAAGTGGGAATATGAATCTACTGTTTCAAAAATATACACAGATAACATGATGAATGAAATATATAAAGTTTTAAAATCTATGGAACAAAACGATAATATTTCAAATTTCATTTCCGAATATAATGAAGAACATAAAAGTCGTTCTTTTCATAAGTAGTTTTTTTATAAAAAAATAACATAACTATTTAAAATACAAAATAGTACTTATAAAATAGAATCACTATAAAATTAGAATTTAAAGCAAATTAGAAAGGAGTAATTAAAAAGAAATCGCTACCATTTCTTTTTAATAAATAACGTAATGATAAAAATCGAAGGAGCAAATCTAGGAACGATTTCAGCTGAATTAAAGAAACTATCTGAATATAATTCCAAATACAATTGGATAGATAATCCAAAATTAAAAAATACAATTACAATGTTAGAAAATTTATATTTAAATTTAAATTGTCAAGCTAATAAATCAGCAATCAAACCAATGGAAATCAACCAAAATGAACAAGTAATCATTCAAAAGAATATGATTAATCATCGTTGTGCAAATGATCTAGAAATATTAAAAACAATATCCCAATATGGTTTATTAGCTAGTGAATGGTTTGGCGAATTAGAAAGTGAAAGAGAAGGTTGTTTTTGTACCTTTATCAGTCGAATGAAGAATGATGATTACAAATATCGCGGAGATTTAGCAGAAGACAACTATAGTCGACTAAATATTGGAGAAGATATTCTTTTGTTTTTTCAAGAAGATAATCCTATTATGCAATATCTTTTACATTTAGATTATTTTCATTTTGAAAACCTCAAAAAAACAAATTTAAATTACAAAAATTTATATACAGAATCAGAATTAAATTTATTAGAAAATCTTATAGAACCATTATCTCCATGTGGGAGAAATATGCGTCGTAACTTTGATACTAAAACCAATTATTGGTCAGCTATACCGGGAGGAATTCCATCAGCACTTATTATTGGCATTTGTATAAAAAATAACATATATACTAATGATGAAATAGATCAAATCAACAGTTTCTTTCCTCAAGCAGTTATATTTGATTCTAAATTAAATGTAGTAAGATATCCATTGAAGTCTTTCAATGAATATAAAAGAAGTAGATAAAAGTTCTTAAAACAAGAAATAAATTCCAATAAAAACATACAATAGACTGAAAACATTAATCTTTTTGAATAAAAGTATGATTATTTCTTATAATATTAGTAGAAGAAATCCTATCTTCTTCAGGGTGCCGTAGATTCGCAAGTAGAATACGAATTTGCGTTTAATATATAGAAAGGGAACTAGGTTGCTAGTTTCTTTTTCGGCATATTCAGTTTTATTAAATGAATTGACTATTTTAAAATCTTATTATATAATTTTTAATGTTAGAAGTAGTTGGTAAGGTGATAAGAATGGCAAAAAAAAAGACAAAAAAAGACAAAAATAAGAACAAATTTGAATATAGTAATGAAATAGTAGGAGTAATGATAATTTTAATTAGTATCATTGGAATATTAGGAACTGGAATAGTGGGAAACGTTGTAAGAAGCTTTGCCATCTTTTTAGTAGGAACCCTTTATTTAGCATTACTAATTTTATTTTGTGTAATAGGTGGATGCTTAATTTTTAAGAAAGATCCTCCTAATTTATTATCTAGTAGAATGATTGGTGTTTATGTAACAATTCTTTCTATATTAGTATTATTTCATGTAAAATACATTGAAATAAATGGAACAGAAGGTACAAAGATTATTACAGAAACATTTAATAATTTAATGATATCGTTTAATAGCAATACAGCTCTGTCTAATTCTGGGGGAGGAATATTTGGTGCTGTATTTAGCTATTTATTTGTTACTTTTTTCGGAAGTGGGGCAGTTATTGTAACTTTTACCTTATTAGCATTAGGAATTATTTTAATATTCAATGTAAGTATTTTGGAATTATTCAAAAAATTAGAACCAATGATAGGGAAGTTATGGCAAAAAACAGATGATGACGAGGAAGAAGAAACTCATGAGAAAAAAAGTATTCCATCAGTAAAAGTAAAAACTTCAGATTTAGAGGAACAAACTTTAGAAGAACCAGCAGTTATCGTAGAACCAGTTAAAGTAGAAAATATTGATGCCGATGTACCAATCGTAAGAACACCTCCTAAAATTAATAGCAATGAACCAGTGGAAGTAAAAGATGAAGTAGTCATTAACAGTGTTAACGAAAATTATCAATTACCTCCTATCAATTTATTAAATACAGTAAAAAATGTAAGCAACAAAGAAAACGAAACAAAAGCTAAACAAAATATTGGTGAATTAGAAAAAGTATTAAGTGATTTTGATATCACTGGAAAAATTGTTCAAGTAAACATTGGACCAACAGTAACTCAATACGAATTAGAAATTAAAGCCGGAACTAAAGTTAGTAAATTGCTCTCTATTCAAAGAGAAATTGCTTTAGCTTTAGCAGCAAAAGATGTTCGAATTGAAGCACCTATTCCCGGAAAAAACACAATTGGTATTGAACTCCCTAATCAAGTTAATAGTTCAGTCTCTTTTAAAGAAGTATTATCTAAGATGCCTGAAGTGAATGAAAAAAATTTACTAGCTGTAGGATTAGGAAAAGATATTATGGGTAAAGTAAAATGGATGGAAATCAATACCACTCCCCATTTATTAGTAGCAGGAGCTACTGGATCAGGAAAATCAGTTTGTATGAACTGCATTATTACCTCGATCTTAATGCGAACTAAACCAGAACAAGTGAAACTAGTTATGGTCGATCCCAAAAAAGTAGAACTTAGTATGTACAATGGAGTTCCACATTTGCTATGTCCTGTTGTAACAGATCCCAAAAAGGCATCAATTGCTTTAAAAAATATTGTTGTTGAAATGGAAAGAAGATATGATATTTTTGAACAAACTAAAAATAAAAATATAAAAGGATATAATGAATTTTGTGAAAATCATCCAGAATATCCTAAAATGCCCTACATCGTTGTCATCATTGATGAGTTAGCTGATTTAATGTTAGTAGCAGCCAAAGAAGTAGAAGATTCAATCATGAGAATTACACAAATGGCAAGAGCAGCAGGAATACATCTAATTGTTGCAACTCAAAGACCATCAACCGATGTTATCACTGGTGTAGTAAAGGCTAATATTCCTTCTCGTATTTCCTTTGCTGTTTCCTCTAGTATTGATTCTAGAACAATTTTGGATTCAACTGGTGCTGAAAAACTTTTAGGAAAAGGGGATATGCTATTTCTACCAATGGGAGAAAATTCTCCAGTCCGCATTCAGGGAGCTTTTGTCAGTGAGCAAGAAATCCAAAAAGTAGTTGATTTTGTTTGTGAACAACAAAAAGCACAATATGATAATTCACTAACTGAAATGAAAAACGATTCTAGTTCTCAGGATGACGGTTATGAGTCAGACGAAGAGTATGAAGATCCACTATATAATGAAATTGTTGATTATGTCATTCAGGCTGGAAAAGTAAGTGCCTCACTAATTCAAAGAAAATATCGATTGGGTTATAACAGAGCTGCTAGGATTATCGATTTATTAGAAGAAAGAGGAATAATTGGTCCACCCAATGGTTCTAAACCAAGAGAAGTTTTAATCAAAAAAGATTCAATAGAAGAATAATAAGGGGAAGTAAAAATGACAAAAAAGAAAAAAATTATAACATGGATAATTCTAATTATTTTAATTATCTTAGTTTTAGCACTTAGTTATATTAAATTTTTTGGAAATAATAATCCAAATATTACCGAAAAATCAGTAGAAAACTCTACATCAACAGCAATCAACCAAGCTTTAATGGATATTACCAATAATTTTAACAATAGCGTTGATATTGAAAATTTAACAAAAGATGGAATCGTTGCTTCAGCTTCTACTAAAAATTACTCTATATTTATCTCTTATATAATAAATGATGCAAAAACAACATATGAATTTAATTACAATAATTTAAAACTATCAATCAACATTGAAAATAACAAAAAAAACATTGAAAAGTTTAATCAAATTTATAAAATTTTAATTAAATCTTGTCAAAAAAGAATTAATAACCTTGAAGATATAGACAATGATATTGATCTCTTTTTTCAAGATAAACAAGAATTAAATGGTATAACCAAAATAGTAAAAAATAATGTAATCTCTTATGAATTAGATATTACTAAGAATATTAAACCAATTAGTGCAGATGATAATTTAAAAAATAGCACTACAAATGAATAGAAAGAAGATGATTAAATGCCAACACCACATATAGAGGCAAAAGTAGAAGAAATCGCACCAATTGTTATCACAGCAGGAGATCCAAAAAGATGTGAATATATCACCAAGAAATATTTAAAAAATACCAAACAAGTCAATTCCGTTCGTGGAATGACAGCATATACTGGTGAATACAAAGGAAAAAGAATTACTGTCTTTCCCGTTGGAATGGGAATGCCAAGCATGGGAATATATGCTTATGAACTTTATAAATTTTACGGAGTAGAGTCCATAATTAGAATTGGAACAGGCGGAAGTTTTAGTCCCGAATTTCGAAAATTAGATACAGTTTTATTAGAAGGATCATATACAGAAAGCAATTTTGCACTAGCAATTAATAGGGATCATAGCACACATTTATCATATGCATCTAAGGAAATTAATAAAAAAATAGAAGCAGTAGCGAAAGAACAAAATTGTTCATACAAAAAAGGATATGCACTTTGCAATGAAGCATTTGAACCCTATTTAGAAGAAAATCAATTTCAAGATCTGTTAAATTCATTGCCAAAAGAGATTTCAATCGTAGTCAGTGAAATGGAAGCATTTGCTTTATTTTATATTTCAAATATGTTTCACAAAAAATCAGCTTGTCTTCTAACTGTTGTGGATTCAAAATTTCAAAAAGATGTTATCATAACAAGTAAAGATAGAGAACAAAAATTAGATAATATGATCATTTTAGCATTAGAAACTTGTTTAAAAATGTAAATATTAGTTATACTATAGTTAGAGGTGAAAAACATGAATGATGAACAAATCAACATGGGTTCTTATAATTTGCATATTATAAAAACAAAAAAATTCAAAACAATCACAGTAGAAGTAAATTTTAGAAGAAAGTTAAAAAAGGAAGAGATCACAATAAGAAATCTTTTAAAAGCTGTTCTTTTACAAACAACAAAAGATCTAAAAACAGAACAAGAATTAATTAGAGAAACAGAAAACTTATACGATTTAAAATTAATCAGTTCGAATATGCGAATAGGAAATTATTCTAATTTATCCTTCAAAGTACGTTTTTTAAATGAGAAATATACTGAAAAATCAATGAATGAATATTCAATTGCCTTACTTATGGATATCCTATTTAACCCAAATGTTTTAGACGGAAAATTTATGGATAATGATGTCAAAAAATGTAAAAGCAAGCTAGAAAAAAGCATCCAAAAACTAACGGATAACAAATTAAAATACACACTAATCAAATTATTAGAAACAACTAAAGATATGCCATACTCTTACAATTCCTTTGGATACTTAGAAGATTTGAATCAAATAACACCAAAAAATTTATATGAATATTATCAATCTGTCTTAGCAAATGATTTTGTCGATGTCTTTGTGGTAGGAGATGTAGATACTAACGAAATAAAAGAAATCTTTAAAAAATACTTTAAAGTAAATACATTCAAAAAAGAAAAAAAAGATATTTTAGTAAAAGAACTTACACCAAGAAAAAGAATAAAAAAAGTCACAGAAGAATATCAAGCAAACCAATCACAATTAACGCTTTTTTGTACCATGAACAATTTAACAGAATATGAAAGAAAATATGTTCTATTAGTTTACAATGAAATGTTAGGAGGGAGCTCTAATTCATTATTGTTTGATACAGTACGTGAAAAAAATTCTTATGCTTATTACATTAACTCCAATCAAAAAGCCTACGACAATATTTTGATGATTTACTCAGGAATAGAGCCAGGTAATTCTAATAATGTTTTAAAATTAATTAAAAAAACTTTACAAGAAGTTACAAAAGGCAAATTTTTGGATGAATCTTTAAATAACGCCAAAGCAACAATCATTGCTTCAATTAAAGCCAGCACAGATAGCCCAACTGGAATTATTAATACTTATTACGCAAAAACACTAGTAAATTCTGATAGTTTTGAGAAAAGAATAGAAGAAATAACAAAAGTATCAAAAGAAGACATCATTAATCTTTCTAAAAAAATAGCTATGCATACAGTTTATCTTTTAGAAGGAAAAGACGAGGAGGAAAGCAATGGAGAGGATTAAACTAAAGCATATTGATGAAGAAATTATTCACGAAAAACTAGAAAATGGTTTAGATGTTTATTTGTACACTAAAGAAAGCACCACCAATAATTATGCAACATTTACGACAAAGTTTGGTTCAATATATAATGAATTTAGTCCCATAGGAAAAACAAAATTGCAAAAAGTTCCTCATGGGGTGGCTCATTTTTTAGAGCATAAAGTATTTGTCCAAAAAGATGGTCCTCAGCCAGAAGAGTTTTTTGCCAAAAGTGGTGCTTTGTGCAATGCTTATACAACATTTAAAAACACGACTTATTTATTTTCGGGACCTAACCAATTGCAAGATAATGTGTTATTTTTACTAGATTATGTTCAATCTCCATACTTTACAAAAGAAAATGTTGAAAGTGAAAAGGGGATTATTAATCAAGAAATTAATATGTGCGATGATAACCCAACAGATGTTCTATATGAATATATTAGAAAAAATACTTTTTATAACAATCCTTTTAAAGATAGTATTATAGGAACAAAAAAAGATATTGAAAAAATTGACGAAGAAGTGCTATATACTTGTTATAACACCTTCTATCATCCTAAAAATATGTTTTTAGTAGTAACAGGAAATTTTGATCCTGAAAAATTATTAGATGCCATCAAAGAAAATCAATCCAAAAAAGATTTTCCTGCATTACAGCCAATAAAAATAAAGCAGTATCAAGAACCGGATAAAGTAGTAAAACAACAAGAACTAGTTAAGATGAATACACCTATCCCTAAATTATCTTACAATATAAAAATTTCTCTAAAAGATTTAGCAATGGATATTCGAAAATACAATTTATATTTATTTATTATCTTTTCTTCTCTTTTTGATGATAGTTCTGATTTTGATCGAGAAGCAAAAGATGAAAACCTAATTACAAATTCATTATATTTTAATTTATTAAATTGTGATACCCATGCTTTAATTTCCCTAATTAATGAAACAAATTCATATGAACAATTAATAGAAAAAATAAAAAATACTTTAAATAAAATAAATATAACAGAAGAAGATTTGAATAGAAAAAAGAAGGTTTTAATTAGCAATGAACTATTTAGTTTTGAAAATATCGAAGTGATTAATGATATGATCGTTGACAATATTATTTTCAATAATTCAATAGAAAACGATATGATAGGCCTACTTCAATCACTTAATATAGAAGAGCTAAATAGTGTAATTAAAAACTTAAATTTAGAAAATAGTGCAATTGTAGTATTAAAAAATAAAAAATAGTATAGTTAGGAATAAAGAAAAAAGAGTAAAAAATCACTCTTTTTTTCTTTGAACAAAATTTTACAAAAAAGTGAAAAAAAGCCTTGCAAATAATGAAAATCTATAGTACAATATCAATCGTGTAGATGGCAGAGATGTGCAAAGTTGCTGATACACCCGGTTAAGTTGTTAA
>CAKPLX010000042.1 GCA_934167785.1 uncultured Bacilli bacterium | reverse complement strand
TTGCGTGGTTGTATCGCTATTTGTTAAAAAAAGAAATTCATCACGTTTTGACAAAAGCGCAAATGCAGACGTACAAAAAACATCAATTTTGTAATTGTAAAATAAAGGAATAACAGGCATGGGAAACTCATCAGAAAATTTAAACTTGTATCTAACAGACATGGACACGGACGGAAACGACACTTTCGACTTCGACCGAGATTTAAATGAAAACTGGGACAAAATCGACAAAAACTTTGCGTTATATGCATATCAAGCGGATAAAACTTATAAAAAGGGCGCATGGGTTGTTGGTACAATAGACGGTAAAAAATCTATATATGAAAGCTTAACAGATGACAATATTAATAACATATTGACGAATAAGACAATGTGGAAAAAAATTTCTCTCGGTTCTTCAGGTCTTGAGGTTTGTGACATTGGCATGTCATTATTTGTTGATGAAACCAAAGGGTTAAGACGTAGACTTAACGGGCAGATTGTTGATATTAACACTAATACACAAGGCTTTTTGACTCGCTTAAAACAGATTACAACTCTTTGTCCTAGCTTGTTGTGTACAGAAGAAGAGTGGCAAGCTATTAAAACGATGTCTAAGTTGGGGCAATGTGGTAAGTTTGTTTATAACTATGGAAGTGACGGTAGTACTGTTATATCTGTAAGACTTCCAGCTGTTGTAAATATCAATGGTTTAGTTGATATGGCCAACGCAGGTTTGATTAAAGATGAAAGCTTGCCTAACATAAAGCAATATTTAGGTCGTGTAGAATGTCCAAACAATAATCTACCACAAGCAACTATTGAAAGTAAAGCGGAAAATTACACCTTTAGAGATGAACCATTCATTGGTGACTCACTCGTACACATAACATTTAATGCTAACAACACTAATAGTGTTTATAAAGACAATGCACCTGTACAACAAGAAGCAATCCAATATCCTTACTTTATTCAAATTGCGACGGGGCAAGAAACAGAAGTTAATATTAAGGATACACTTGAGCTTAATAATCCTTTTACTTTTGGTATGAATATGTATTTCAAAGGTGAAATGGAAAATATCTCTTGGTTAAAATCAGCAAATCAACAAAATCCAAAAGCACTTTGTCCTGATTTTTATGACTGGGTATTGGCTAATGCTAATGCAGGTAAAGACGGGTTTAAACTATCAACCGCAAGTGACATTACAGATTACGACTTTGAAGTAAATACTACTGATGAAACATTTAGATTACCATTAAAGAATGGGTTAGAGGGTGTATTTGCTAATGGTGTTAAAGGTACGGGGAGTCCTATTGGTTTAACCACCGACCCATCTAAGTCAGGTATGGTGGTTGATACAACAGTACCAGTAGGCTACAACCTCTACTATTATGTTGGTGTAGTAATTAAGAATGAAGGACTTATTAATGCCGGCAGAATTAATGAGCAACTATCAGGCTTGGTAGAAGTTGGTGGTAGTTTAGGCATGCCATCAAATAAATATGTAAACTTAACACTAGGTGCTAGTGGTGATAGTTATACTGCTCCAGCTAATGGATGGTTACATCTAAAAGTTAAAAAATCAGTTGCAGGTTTTTCTGCTTTTTATAGCTCAAGTGGTCTTAGTGCTGAAAGCAGAACTACTGTAAGTGGTGCAAATTGTATTGTATATATACCTTGTAAAAAAGGCGATGTAGTTACTTGTTACTATGATGGTACAAACGTAGATATAGTATTCACTTTTATCTATGCTGTAGGAGATGTATAGCATGAGTAGATTAGCTTTTTATAAAAAAGATGGGAAATACTATGCTAAAAATACTCCCGTTATCAGATATTGGAAATATAACGATACCACATTTACACGCCCTAATCTTACCGCTAATGGTACAATCGGGGGTGATAGCTTTGCGGTTGCAAGCTCTATCACTGGATATAGCTCCAATTATGAAATTTGGAAAGCCTTTGATGGCGATATAGAAGCAAAATACCAATCAGTTTCTAATACAGGTATATTGTGGATAACATTCTATAACCCAAAACCATTAAATGTTAAGAGTATAACATATTATCAAGAACATGGCGAACACTACTATTATATCAGAAATATGACTATACAGGGTTCTAATGACAATACAAATTGGACTGATATAGGTACATATACTGCTACTGCTTGGGTTGATAACTTTACGGTAGATATGAGTGGTAATACAGGGTTTTATAAATATCACAGGCTATATATAACAAATAGGAGCTACTACAATAATCAAAATGCCTATGCTATTTGTCGTGAGATAACAATGGTGGCTACACAAAGGAGTAGCATAGACGAAGTTACTGCTGATGATGACTATGATTATACTACTGTTGAAAACCACTATCAAATATTCAGAAAGGAGTAAAAATGTTTTATATAGAGCAAGATAACCAAATCAAATTATACAACATAGATAAACAAATTTTAGAAACAAATTTAAAATTTCAACCTCAATATCAAGGCTTGGAAATCAAAGAAGTACCAGAGGATTATACCATTGTTGATTTTAAACTTGTATCTTTACAAGAAGAACAAGAGATTAAAAAACAGAAAGAAAGAGAACGTCTTGATATGCTTTTTATGACAGGTTCTGACGTGGAACGTGCAATATATAAGGTTAAAGATATGGACTTTGACGATATTCTGGCTATGGTAAAAGACAACCCAACTATCGACGCAAAAGCGTTAAAAATCGAGTTTAAAGCAAATAATTTCTACAGAGGAAATCCGTATATATCAAAGGTTGGTACATTACTAGAGTTTACTTCTGAACAAATGGATAGGTTTTTTGATACAAAGGATTGGCACTATTTGACAAACTGTAATATCAAAGTAACTTTGCAAGCTGATGAAAAACCTGAAACAGAGCCAATAGTTACAATCAATGGAGTAGAAACAAAGGAAACAACATTGCCTTATGGCTCAATTTGCACAATAAAAGTTGAATGTGATGGATATAAAACATTACAACCAGAAGATTTCACTGTTACAGAAGATATGCACATTGAACTTCAACTAATAAAAGAAGAACAAGTAGTAGACGCAGAAAACTCTGAAACAGGAGATAACAAATAGAAAGGTAAAAGTGAAAGTTACATATAATAAAATTTTGAACTAAAAACAAAATATTTTGAACGAAGTACAGATAATGACGACGATGATAATGGGGATGAAATTATTTTAAATCAAAGAATTATTGAAGGACAATTTAATAAACAAATTTAAAATAACCCAAAATCAATTTAGAAACACTTTAACAAATGAAAGGATGATTTACTTATGAAAAAGATTTTAATTGCGTTATTTTTGATGCTAACAGCTTCAAATTTAACTTTTGCAGAAGACATTAACACAGAAAATGCACAACAAAAAATTACAAATGAAAAAAGCTATGCTAGTATGAATTTTCAGAAAGCACCAGAATCGGTTTGTGGAAAGCAAACTATTTCCAACAAAGGCTCATGGTTTAATATCAACATTATTATTAACGGAAAACCGATACAAGTTAATAATAATACTAAATAAACAAAAAGCTATTATTTACATTCAGTATAAATTTTAAAGGAAACAAACAAATGAATGCTTATAAAAAAGCTATGCAGTGGCTGACTAAAGAGGCTTTATTGCAAAAGTTGCCATTGCCAAATAAATGGTTGACTGCAGAAAATGAATTATATAAGGATATAGGCGGAAATGTTTATCTTGTTCCTAGATTATATATTTCGGATAACTATACAATTCCTGATTGGATTGCATGGTTATGTGGGAATAAATCGAAATTTGACGGTCGAGCCTCACATATTCATGATTTTGGTTGTCAGTTCCATCAGTTAATAAAAGTAACGCTTACGGTTGATGAACTACTGCAAATGGGCTTCCTTGAATATAAAAATGGATATTATACTTGTAATGATATTCCTGTTGAATATTTAACTCTTGTTTCTGTTACAAAGTGGGAAATAGATTGTTTATTTAAGAGAGCAATGAAAGCTACAGGTTTTATTCCACCTATTACATATAATCTTTTTAGATGTGGAGTTTTCTTTAATGTTGGCTGGCTATGTAAATATTCACAGTTTGATTTGGATAAAATTTATACAATTGAACAAAATGGGAAAGAGGCAGAACCATTACTAAAACTTGTCCAGGAACAAAAGTTAGAGTTAGTAGAACACTCTTTAATAAGGAGAAACAAATAAATGAATATTAATGCTGAATTGCTACTAAGCATCGTTGTAAATGCTTGTGCAATTGCATATTTTGCAGGCTCTCAATCTCAAGCGCAAAAAAATTTGAAAGAACAATTTGAAAATTTGCAAGCACATTTTCAAGAAAAACTCACTTCTCTTGAAAAGAAACAGGATAAACATAATAACTTAATAGAAAGAGTCTATCATACTGAAAAACAAATATCAGTAATTATGGAAAAAATTAAAGTTGAAAATCATAGAATTGATGATCTTGAAAAAGAAAGGACATAATTATGAAACATATAATTATTCATTGGACTGCCGGAACATATAATCCGACAAATCATGAAAAAGAATGTTATCATTTTCTTATTGATGATAAAGGAGAAAAACATAATGGTTTTTTCAAACCCGAAGATAACGAAAATTGTAATGATGGAAAGTATGCCGCACATACCGGTGGAGGAAATACTGGTTCAATCGGTGTTGCGGTTTGTGCAATGGCAGGTTATAAATCTCCGAAAGTCGTAGGGAAATATCCAATTTTAAAGAAACAAATCGAAAGTACAATGAAATTTTGCGCAGAACTTTGTAAAAAATATAATATTCCAATAACAGAAGATACTGTTCTTACACATTATGAGTTTGGGAAAAAACATTCAAATACTAAATCAGCAGGAAAACCTGATATCAATTATCTTCCTCCATATCCGCACGTGCCTGCAAACGAGATAGGAAATTTTATTAGACAAAAAATTAAATGGTATCGAAATAAAGTATAAAACTTCTTTTAATTTTCAGCTATTTTGATTTTTGGGGCTATAATTTGTAGCTCCTTTTTTTGTGCTATAATTAGAATAGAAATTATAATAATTAATATGAAAACACCTGAAAAACAATATTAAAAATTTCAGGTGTTTTCCATTAGTAGTGTGTCAAGAGTGTGTCACAAAAGAGCATTTATTTAAAACACACAATACTCTTAAACTGTATAAAACCCCATATATAAAAGAAAAAGTTGCTAAAAAGAAGTTTAGCAACATTAAATAAACACGAGGATATTAAGTTTTAATGAACTGGATTTGTTGAAATCTTATGAAAAAACTTGAGTACATAAAAGTATAGAATAGACTTGATTTCTTAGGGATTATTGTTTTAATATGTTTTTAGAGATTTTCTATAAATTTCAAAGTTAGTGTGTCATGAGTGTGTCATGAATAAGCAAATATTATATATTTAAAATGGCTGTAATTAGAAAAAGAATAACTAGCAAAGGGAATATTAGATATCAAGCATATATTAGAATTAAAGGATATAAACCTTTAATGAAAACTTTTGACAAAAAAACAAAAGCTTTAGATTGGGCTACTAAAATTGAAGTTCAAATGAAAGATGGTAGCTACAAAGAAATTCCTGAAGAACTTGAAAAAAGGTTAAAAACAGACTTTAAAACAACGGCAGACCTCATTAACTTCTATAAAGTAAATATCGCATCGCAAAAATATTCGTATGCTGAAAAATATTCCGTAATGTATGATTGGTGGATTGATAAAATAGGAACTATCAGGCTCAAAGATTTATCAGCTCCTGTAATTTCTTCTTGCAAACAAATGCTTGCAACCGAAAAAATAAAGAAAGGCAATAAAGAAGTTATTAGAGGGAACAACACCATAAATAAATATCTAATGTGTTTGTCTGCCGTATTTACTTACGCCGTTAAAGAACTTGAAATCATGGATACTAATCCTATCTCAAAAATTAAGATAATGCCAAAACCGGAAGGAAGAAAAAGATTTTTATCTATTGAAGAAATCCCAAAATTGATTACAGCTTGCAAAAATAATTCAGAAGTTTTATATATATTCGTTTTGATTTCGCTTTCAACCGGTGGAAGATATTCAGAAGTCTTAAATTTGAAGTTAGAAAATATTGATTTTCAAAACAATCAAGTTTATTTTCTCAACACTAAGAACAAAGAAGATAGAGGCGTTCCAATTTATAAAAATATTTTGGCTATTATTCAAAATTACATAAACAATAATGACATTGAGGATTATTTGTTTTGGAATAAAAAAAGTCAAAAACTATACTATATTAGAGGAGCTTTGCAAAAGATTATAAAAGAAGTTGGTTTAAGAGATTTTCATATTCATGATTTAAGGCATACCACTGCTTCTTATATTGCAATGAATGGCGGTAGCCTCTTAGATATTGCAGAGATACTCGGGCATAAATCTTTGATTATGGCACGCAGGTATTCTCACTTGACAGAAAAACATACTGCAGCCGTATTGAATAAAGTTACTAATAAAATCATACCAACAAATCTCTAAGGCTTTTGTTGTGTTCTTTTTCTCCACTTAAAATACTCGTCTACATTAAGCAATACTCTATTACCGCGTCTTTCAACAACTTTATCAAAACCATTTGTATCTTTTCTAAATACTAGCATTCTTAAAGCCTTAACACTTGGATCAGGAAAATGTTCATTCCATTTCACGAGTGGAATGAGCTTTGGGTATTGAGTTTCTGTTGGTTCTGGTGCTAACATTTTTTCAAGACTGATTATTTCTAATACAAAGAATTTGAAATCTTTGCCAAATTTTTTCACACCATCTTTAATTTTTACATCAATAATTGATTGTATTTCGTTTCTATCTATTTCCATTATTTATACCTCTTAAAATAAATTCTTTTGTCTAAAACTTTTAAAATTTCTTATTTCAATTTTGCTTGGCAAGAAATCTCTGCAAAAATATGCAGAAGAAAAATTAATTGCTTTGTCTGTGTTTTGATTTTTAAATTCCATTCGATCTTCAAACATTAAAAGTTGCATACCGATATTTTTAAATAATAATTTAGGTGTTCGGTCATTCAACCATGTTAAAGTCATAAGCAGACAAAATGGTTTATTAAAACTTATTGCACGTTCAAAAATTTTTGCTTTACCTGTAAATGGGGGATTGGAAATTATTACATCCCATTTTTTAGGTTCATATTGGTAAAAATCCTGTCCTGAAGAAATATGAGAATTAATTACATTGTATCCATATTCTCTGAATACTTTTACAAATTCGCTTTCTTCTGTATCAAAAGGACACCAAATTATTTTCTCTTTGAATTGTGGAAGAAATTCAAGCAACGGCTCGACTGCGTATCTGTGAGTGTAGCATTCATCATTTTTACCTTTGGATGTGAATAAAAACTCGTTAGTCATTTTGATTCATCCATCCTTCATAACAATCGAATTTTTTTATTAAATTAATTAGCTCGTTATATGCTTGTTGGTAAAAAGGCATCATAACTCTATCATTGTTTAAATTTTTTTCTGTACCTAACTGTTTACGATATTCAATAAATATTTCTCTTAATAAAGCATGTTCTTCCTTTGAAAGAGAAAAAGTTCCACCATTTAATTTTATTCTTTTACTAGCCATTATTCACCGTCCTTTAATAGTTCAGGATTTTCATAAACATTTCCGATTATTTCGCATTCATCAATACAGTTTTCTTCGTTTTGATATTCATAATATAGTTGAGATAAAGGATATACATTATCATTCCATACATTTGGGAAGTCAAATATTTCATCTTGTGATACCAACATAAAACTTCCTATTTCGTATTTAACTTCATAACGATACAACTTTTTTGATGATACATATAAGTCTAAAATATCACCTTCGTAAATCAATTCGCCGTTCTTGTCTTTTAAGCCTGTGCATTGCATTAAATTATCTAAATTTATTTTGCACATCAGAGTTTCTTTTCTATCGAGTGAAATGATTTGTCCAGTTGAGTGAAAGAAGTCAATGGCAAAAACATCATATATTTTATTGTTATTATTGTATCTAAACTTAAGTCTATCTTGCATTATTTTTCCTATCTTTTACTTTCATCATAAATTGTCACTTTTAGTTTTCTTGCTAAATCAAACAATTTGGTTATTGCTTCTTCAAAATAAGGTGTCATAACTCTATCTTGATTACTTTTTTTTAACTGTTTGTAATATTCACTAAATATTTTGTTTAACAAAACTTGTTCGTCGTTTTGCAAAATAATTGGATTATTGAAAAATCACTGTTCATTATTTCTCCTTCTTTATATTGCATCCCAATATTCGTATGTAGCATTTAACACATCAGTTCTTCCGTCATTAAGATTTACATATTTGTAGTATAAACCCTTACCAAAATACTCAAATGTAATTGTTCCGATGTCGCCTTTTTTAAACTTGTGGTGGTCTTGGGTACATACTACTTTTTGTCCATTTTCAACCATATTCATTTCTCTATAGTTCATTGTTTCTCCTTTAAAGTTTCCACGTATTTTGCCTTTGTTCTCCAAACTGCTCCACATTTTGTGCAATGGATTGTAGAATATTCGCTATAATGTTCTGCTCCTTTGGGATATTCAAAATATGAATGATTGTGCTTGTAATGTAAAATCTCATAATATTTTTTATCGTGATTACATTTCATTACTGCTCCTTTATTTTGTTGATGATATTTAAAATCTGTTTTGCAAAATTAGACATATCTTTATTAGTTCCATTTGCTAAACAAAAAGCATTTGTGGATAATTTTTCAATTTCATTAAGTGCTTGTTTGTATTTTCGTTGTTGCTTTAGATACCAGAGTACTAAACGAACTCTCTTACTTCCGTCATTACCTTTCGCATTATCTGCAATATTTAACTTTTGATATACTGATATAATATGCGTTTTTACGGTGCTAGGAGCAATGTTCCGAATTTTGGCAATTTTTTTATTTGAAAAACCTAAAGAGACAAGTCTTGCAATTTCTTTTTCTGTTTTCGTAATTTCGCTATATTTTGCATACTTTGTTTGCATTCTTCTTCCTCACAAATTATATATTATTTAATCTCAGTACATCCAAACTATTGTTTTGTGGCAATCATCACAAGAACACAGCACCTTTTTCTGTGAAAAATCAACTGTTGATAAGTATGGGCTGCCAATTCTTATTGTTTTGCCACACCAATCGCATTTGTGTCCTTTCCTTGCTGAATGCACTTTTCTTGTTATGCCTTCAGAAGTTTCTTCATATATTCTGCCCCTTTTCTTGATTTTCATAAGCTGATATTCAGGCATAGAAATAAACAAATTTTTGTAATATCCTGAATTATAGAATTTATTCAATTCCTGACAATTCCAGTTTTGGCACACTGCAAGATTTTCTTTGCTACTACAATTTTTACAGTGTTTCTTTGCCCAACTACAAAAAGAATGGTGTTTGCGTTCAATAAAGAATTTATCACTTTTGAAAGCTATTTTTTCAAGTTTTTTATAGTTAATTTTACTCATTATTGCATTGTCCTTTGCCTTGATAAATTATTTGATTTAATTGTAATAATTGTTTGTTGCTGAAACCTTCATCTATCAATATTGTAAAGAACCAAGATATTACAAGC
>CAKPLX010000041.1 GCA_934167785.1 uncultured Bacilli bacterium | reverse complement strand
TTAAAAATATTCTATCAAATCGGTATCTCTTATTCAATTTTTTCTAAAATTTCCCTACTAAAAGTTTATACTAACATTTTTAATTAAATTTTGTGCCTTTCGAAGACGTAGCGTTAGCGGAGGCAAAGAAAGGAATGTCAGTAAATATGAACAATAAAACAATTAAATCTCTATACAATGGAGATTACACTTGTATTGAGAAACCAATTCTTGAAAATTCCAAATACTCTAAAACGTTATCAAAATGCACATCACTTCAAGAAGAACTGACACATTTGGTTGATAAAGAAACTTTTTCTTTAATTGATAAGGTATTAGATTGCATGAATGAATTGTCTGATGTCGAAGCTGAAGAGGCTTTTATTGATGGCTTTTCATTAGCTGTATCGTTACTATTAGAAGCTCTTTCGAAGAAATAATTACCCCATCCCCATATGTATTTCCCGAAATTTTTCACATGACTCCCCTCGCCGTTCCCCCTTTTTATCTTGTAGAGATTAAAGGCAGGGGTGTTTTTATATTTTCCGGTATATGTTTTTTATTTATATTTCAATATTTTTTTATCTATACCAATTATCACAAAAAAATAGCAACTACTTAAGTAATTACTATTATTATATTTTATATTTTTGTATTATTAATGTTACTCATAATTGTTCTTCCTTAATTCTTTCATAAATTATTCATCTATTTTTCTAAATTCCATAGGAGAATACCCTCCTAAAATATATTGTGGGCTATTGTTATACCACTCCATAAATACTTTCATAAACTCATCAATGTCGTTTTCACTTTCAAATATACATTTTTCTATTAGTTGATTTAATATATTTTCTCCTAACTCATTTCTTTTTATAAGTCTTTTGATTAGATACTCCCAAATTTCTTCATTTTTTGATTTAATATATTTATAAAAGTTTTGTGTTGATTTATCCCATAAATATTCTTCTCTACTTAATATTTCTTGTTCTCTGAAATTCTTGTACTTAAGTCCTCTAGATTTTTGCGCATCAACAATGTATCCAACATCTTCTTCCTCTTCATCCAAGTATGTTACAAATTGTTGAACTTTATTTGTATTTGTCCATCTAACATTATAATAATTCACATCTAGATTTAAATTCAATCTTTTAAAATATATATCATGTAGCTCTTCTTCTGATATGATTTCATTCATATATTTGCATATTTTTGTTCTTAGGAAATCAAATTCTACAACTCCATATGTGTAAAGCAAACCTTTTGTTAAATCTTCCATTCTACCATATCTTTTTGCTATTTCTTTATTCTCTTTTGAAAATAATTTTTCTAATGTTTCTATTACTCCTGGATTTAATGAATAATTATACTTCATATGTTTTGCTCTCATTATTATTATCATTGCTTCTTCTAAATATCTTACATCTTGATGTTCTGAATGATAAAAGAACTTTTTAATATCATTACTTGTTTTTATATATTCCATTAAGTCTTCAAGTGCTATATATGTTTTATATGGTAATAATTTTATTAATTCTATTGAATCTGCTTTTTCATATATTTCTGGTATCATTTTTAGTATATTCTCTTTTGTTGTACTTTCTTTAATTCCTTTTTCAAATACAGTATTTACTATAAATAGCATTGTGTCTTTTGATACATTTATTCTACCAATATACTCTCCCATAATTTGCTCCTATTCTTTTTCTATTTTATTTAATTCTTCAGTTATTGTTGCATTATATATAAATTTCCCATCTATTTTTTCATATACTTCTCCGGTCTTTGCATCCTTTGGTAAGTCTATTTCATTTATAAAATATGGGCCACCGTCTCCATTTTCTGACAAACAAACAGATTTATCATCCATTATCCAAGCTAAATCATTTCCTTTCCAACTTTTATTATCTAGAAAAATCTTTTTAGCTTCATATAAATTATATTCTTCTAAAATATTATTTTCTTCAGTTAAATTAGGTTTATTTGATATATATTTTTTCTGATTCATTTCCATACCTTCATTCATGATATTTTTAAGTGCATTTTTTAATTCTTCAATAAATGTATTTATTAAATCATTATTTTTATTTGGAATATCATTATTAATCTTTCTGTTATTAAATAAATTTAAATCCAAAGTTTTGCCTCCTATTCTGCTAATTTATTTTCTCATGTTGCATAATCAATAACAATTTCCTTTTGCACATTATATACATAAACGTTAAAATGTAGTCTTCCACTATCCTCAATAGAATATGCTTCTATATTAACCCCATTTACTAATTTATTATTTCCTTCAAAATATGGCGTTACTCTATATAGCACATGATTTGTTTGATTTTGTTTTAAATAATTATAAACTCTGTCCTCAAATGTTTTCATTCCTTTTACATTAAAATCTCGCGTCCCTGTTATCAAATTTCTTTCGTCTACATCTATTCCACCAATATTCCATCCAATTAAATGGCATCTGTGATATAAGTATTTTCCTGGCACAATATTTGAATCATATTCTTTTTGAACAAATCCAGATGGTATAATTGATGCATAGTTATTTTTTTCTTCATCTTCATTTGCTTTTTCCCAGCTGGTTTTTATAATAGCCATTCCGTACTCTTTTATTTTCCAAATTTGAATAATAATCTTGTTTTATATTCATATCTTCATTAGAAAATTTAGGAATATTATTATTTATTATAACATATATGTCACCACTATATTCTGGAATATTAGATATTTCATAAGCAATTTGATTATTAGTCACTTCATTTACTTGTTTATTTTCCTTTGCTGTTTTAATATATAAGCCTACAAAAATTATTATAGTGAATAATATAAGTATTCCTATTTTCTCCAATTTATCTTTTTTCATTTATTTCACCCATATATTTATTATCATAATATTGGAAAATTTTCAAGATTTGTAAAAACTAATGATAAAAATTTTAATTTGAATATTCATGATTTTAAATAAAAATTATTAATTGAATTATACAACTACTATTCTTATATCATGTTTTATGTAAAATATCAATAGATTTAATTCAAAATTTTTATAAACTTGCTTATTTCATGTTACTATTTCATTGTTTAAATTTTGTTTCTCTATTTCTTTTAAAACTTGTTTAACAATGCTTAATTCCGCCCTAACTGTGACCAAAGTGTGACATTTTCACTTGAAAACGCAAGAAAAAAGCACCTGCCAAAATCTAGCAAATGCTTCATTTTATTATATTTTCCGAGTCTAGTATCAAATCATTGGTATCCGGGTTATGAGCCTCACCCTCACAACTCAAAATCACTCATAACAAACTCAACACATCTTAGTTTCCATCAATACATTTCCCCTACAAACTCAACTCATAATTTATCCTATGCACCGGAAATTTCCCCTCTTTTAAAATCTCCTTAACAGCTCTTGGTAACAATGGACAACCATCAATCTCCTTTAAATCCAACCATTCATATTGTAAATAATCCTTACCCTCAACATTTTTCAAAGTATATTCAATCTTTTTATCCTCATCATCAACAAATTCAACTCTATGTACAAACATTATCTCATGATACTTTGCACCTTTCATTTCAAAGAAGTTTTCTATGGTTGCTATATAGCCAGTTATCTCTACACTTTTTCCAGTTTCTTCTTCAACTTCTCTTTTTACAGTACTGGCCGAATCTTCTCCAATTTCAACTCTTCCTCCTATTAGTGCATAATGGTCAGAGTTTACATTTCTATGAACTAATATTTTCCCATTATGAATTATAATTCCTGCAGCTCTTACATTTAGTTTGTAATCTTCAACATCTAATGTTAAATCCATATAAATTCTCCTTTCTTTTTTGGCTATTATACCACTTCATGTAAAATTTTAAAATACTTATCTAATTAAAATAAAAATAACGAAGATTTTATTATTTTTGTATTAATAATATCTTCGTATTTTATCTATGTATATAATTATTCATCATCTTCTGTTTCGTTTTTTCTAAAAATATCGATAAATTTTCCATCTTTTGTTTTCCATGTTAGCCATCCATTATTAGCATGTCCAAGTGGAATCCAACCAGCAGTACTAGGAGAATTACACTCAACGTTTTCCATCAATACTCCATTTTCTACATTTGCTGTTCTTCTTGATTCAGGCATCCAATCTTTATTACATGAAGCACAAGTACTTCCTTTTAATACAATAAATTTTCCATTTTCAACTTTCATTGTTGCTTTTATTGTTTCTTTTCCTTTTTTCTTTCCTGTTATGTAATATAAATCATTTGGTATTAAATTTTTCTTTGTTTTATATGTGTTTTGTTGAGCTTCATCTGTAGCAGTAATAAATACTTCTTCTTTGCTTATAGTCTCTGGATATATTTGTTTTCCCTCTAAAGAAGATAATAATTGAACTACTAATTCTACATCTATAGCAAATAATTCTGTATTTGCTATATTGCTTTTGCTAAATAATTCATGAATAAGATTTTCTTTTTCATCGTAATCTTCTACTTCAATTGCAAATCTTCTTTTTAGCCCTACAACTTGAACATAACCATTATGTTCTAAATCATACATTCTTCTTTTGAAGTTTTCTTTTCCTGTTTTTCCTATTTTTACTAGTCCTGGAACAATGGTTGTCATACAATAGATTATGCCTTTTGCCATTGGAATCATTTCCTTTCTTTTTTATCAGTTATTTTCTTCATCACATTTTTCTTGTTGTTGGATTTCTGAATAATTATGATTTAATATTTGCTTTCTTAGTCTTGTATTATGAATTTGTAAATATTGTTGTAAATTTTCTGTAAAATGTTTTTCGTCAATATTGGTTTTTTTAGTTATTTGTCTTATATATTCTTTCTGTGCTTCATTTAAATTTTCTACGTCCATTTGTAGTAAGCCTGTTGTTTCATCAAATTCTATAATTCCATATTCAAACATTTTGTCATGGTTTGCACATAGCCAAAAACCATTATCTGCATCAACCGCCTTTTTTCTTTTTTCTTCAAATGGAATCTTTAATCTGTTTATATCCGTAATTCTTTGTATATGTGAGGCGATAATTGCTTTTTGAATTGTACATTCACATAAATAACATTTTTTTAATGGATTTGCTATAATAGGACTACCTTTTTTGTTTCTTTTTATTTCTCCATTTTCGTCTCTTTCTGCATTGAATTTTATTAATAGATTTCTCATAAATTCAGCTTGATGTCTTGCATCTTTGTCTTTCTCGTTTAAATTTTTACCTGTCTTTTTGTTTTCAACATAGTCTACTGCGTCTATATAATAAATTATTCCAAAGCTTTCAAGCATGTTTTTGAATCTTCTGTCATCTTCATTCATAGATGATTCGAGAGCTGTTGTACCATTGTCTGTTACTTCATATAAATATATTTTTCGCTTTTCTTTTTTCGCTAATTTTGAAAGCATATATAATATAAATATTGATTCTCTCCCATTTGCTCCAAAAGTTTTTCCATAGAAAATATAAGCATCTTTTCCTTCAAGTATATATGATGATTTATTTGATGTATTTCTATTTTGCATTTTAAATCTTTCATTTTGCCACTCTTCCACTGTTTTTATCTTATTCTCTATTTTTAATGGCACTCTTTTGTTTTCTCTTTTTAGTTCATTTATGTTTAATATTTTTATTCCTATTGTTTTGGCTATTCTATAATTTAAAATTTGTGCTTCTGTTGTTGCTCTTGGGTGAGTTATTCCCTTCAAATATATTTCGGCTTTTTTTACTTTGGTTGTTTTATCTTCATATATTGCTCTAAGAGCCATTGGAACATATTGAACAAAATATGTATTTGTTGATCCACCGTTTTTTTCTTCTTGTGTGAAATCAGCACTCATAGTTATCCACTTTTTTTCTTTGTCATTTTCTATTATAAAATATTGCCCATATTTTCTTTGTTCAATTTCTATTGTATATTCTTTTACTTTTCCTTCTGATGCTTTTATTACTTTTTCTAATTCTTTTTTGTTGATTTTTGATATATCATTTTTTTCAAATGCTTCTATTGTATTAAAATATTTATTTAGCCAGTCATTTTGGCTTGGTAGTATGATTTTTAACATATTTTCTCCTTAATAATTTATTACTATTATTTCTTTTCTTCTACTTTTGCCTTTGTATTCTATTAATCTAAATTGATTTTCTTCTATCCAATTTTTTAATATTTCATTTGTTTTTTCTTTATGTTCTAATACATTTGATAGCATAAATTTTCCACCATTGTTATGGACTCTAGTAAGGAAGTTCAATAGTCTTTTTTCGTCATCTTTACTCCATCCGTTGAATCCTCTTTTTCCGTCATTATAACTTCCTAATGTAATTAAATATGGTGGGTCACAATAGAAAAATGTTTCTTCATCTACATAGTTTTCTAAATTTTCAAAATCTTCTGATTTAAAGATTATGTTTTTTTCTTTTATTTCTCTAGAAAATGAAACTAATTTTTCAAATATTTTATCATTAAATCCAGATTGTCCTACTGGATTATTAAATTCCATATTAGAATTAAATCTTATTTGTTGTTGAAATCCATATAAAATTAATAAATATAGTAATTTAGGATCCCTTATAGGTGGCTCTGGTCTATTATATATTTCTCTTAATTTGATATATGGTTCTTTTTCGCCTTTTTCTAATTTATGTTTTTTTATCATTGTTGTTAGATATTTGTATATTTCTAATGTATCTGTATCTTTAAACATTTTTATTAATTCTTTTACTTTGTAATTGCAGTCATTGTAAATGATTTCTGGCACATTATAATTTATTCCTACATTAAATCCTCCTCCGAATAAATCTACGACTCTGTTAATATTTTGTGGAGAATTGTCTTTTATAAAGTCCATCATTTCTGATTTTCCGCCCATATAGTTAAGTGGAGAATAGTAATTTATTCTTTGTGGTTCTTTTTTTTCTATGAAGAATATATATTCAAAATGTTCTCCTTCTTTTTCTGTTTTATGGTTAAGATATTTTTTGTATGTAAATTTTTTAAATTGATATGTTTCTTCTATTCCATATCTTTTTAACACGCTTTCTATATATTCTTTACTCATTATGCCTGCTGAGCTATAACTTACTATTATGTATCTAAATTTAGCTTTAGCTATTATTCTTTCAAATTGAATTTGTACTTCTCCTGCTTTTGAAAATGCTGATGTTTGATTGCTTGTGTCTCTTGCTCCTGTTATTCCTTTTATTGGTGGATTATCGTATTTTGCTATTGTTTCTAATAAATGATATTGTACTGAGTATTGATTTTTGGTGTATGGTGGGTCTAAATATAATATGTCTCCTTCTATTTGCTCTATAAAGTTTTCTATTTTTTCATTATATATGTGATTATGAAATCTAGCATTTTCTTTTTTTATTTCTACTGGTATAAATTTCATTTTTTTAACTGCTCTCGGATCCCATTTTTTTAAATATGCTCCATATACCCCAGCAATATTGGCTACTTTTGATACTGATTCTAATAATGATGCTATTAAAAAGTAGTATTCTGAATCGTTAATTTTTTGTTCTTCTTTCCATTCTTCTATTTTCCAACGTATAAAATCTATTTTTTTTGCATTTTCTTCACTAAAATACATTCTCCCTGCTGAACCACCTGGTGAATAATTTTTATAAATGAACCCTTTTAGTTCTTCTTCTGTATTATTGAAATATTCAAATGGATCTAATCCTAATTTTTTGTATTCTCCATCTGGTGTGTTTAATTTTGCATTGCTTATAACATATGATAAATATAGATTATCATTTGCTGTTATTTGAAATTTGTCTTTAAAAAATTCCCCTACTGTGCTCGTACCACTAAATGCATCACAAAATCTATTGCAATTTTCTTCTAAATTGTTTTTTATTATAACATCTTCTATTTCATTTAATATTTTTTCTTTATTTCCTAAATATCTCATTTGTATACTCCATGTTTGTTTTTTATTTAATATATCATAAATTTCTTTTTTTTTCCATCTTTTTTTTCATATTATCATTAAAAAAATATTAAATTTAAATTATTTGATTTTTATGTAAATATGCGGTATTATATATTTAATAAAATAAAATCCTGTTTTTAGCTCACTAATTTATGAGCAGTTCACCAAAGCTTACTTTTCATCTAGGAGGATATGGTATAGCAGAATTTTTTTATAACATTTTTTTAATTTACCGTTAGTTTTTTCTGTATTTACTTTGATATATGTAATATTAATTGCTATTGCAAATAAAGAAAAGAAATGCAGCGATATACAGGTTTTTAAATCTTGCACTATATGTATTTTATTAATCTTTGCTTCAAGTATTGGAAAAATTATTTTTGCAGTAATTTCAGGTAAAGCTATAATATTATGCGATATTATTCCTATAATACTTTCAGTTATATCTATAGTACGCATGTATTTTGTCAAAAGAGCCTGAAATGTGACTGATAAGGAAAACAAAAAAGGAACACAGGGAAAAAAGTAAGTTTTGAGAAAAGATGAACAATAATGTTCATCTTTTTCTTTTGTGGATTATACAACAAAAAAAGCACCTACTATTTATGTTAGTAGATGCCAAAAATACTTTGGTTGCGGGGGGTAGACTCGAACTACCGACCTTTGGGTTATGAGCCCAACGAGCTGCCAACTGCTCCACCCCGCGATGTAACAATTGTTATTATACGACTAAACTATAATTTTGTCAATAGATTTTAATAAATTATTAAAATCTTCTGTAATAATATTATATTCAGTTATAAAATTTTTATTACAGAATTTTAGCGTTTTTGTCCTCCCCCACCGATAAATTTTTATAAAATTGTTGTACCCCTTTAACTATTTAATGTATTATAATGTAATTTACCATTTTTACTGTCTATGTAGTAACTTGTAATTAGCGGGAGTTTGACAGTTTTAAATTAATAAAATTATTAAAAGCATTGTAAATATATTTTATCAAAATGATAAAAAAAGACAATGGAATTTTAAAAAATCATAATGCCTAGTATATGGTGTTTTCTGCCTACCAAAAATTAAAAAGAGATGCTGATGTTAATATGTTGGCATCTCTTTTTAAAAATTTTCAACTCTTGATTTAATTCCTAACATTTTCCTATCAATGGGAAAAGTGTTATTGGTGTGCTTAACAGGAGTTATTGTATGTGAACTTATTTTTATGTTCATAGGTTTTGCAACACCATCCTTATGGGATTTTATTGTAGCTTTGATTTTCTGTGGTTATATTGGTTACGACTGGGCTGAAGCACAAACAAAGGCACATACTTTGGATAACGCTGTTGATAGCGTTGTAGATTTATACTTGGATATTGTAAATCTGTTTTTGAGAATTTTATCTTCAAGCAGTAAGTCAAGTAAAAATGACTAAGTAGAAATCTGAATCATACTGAATTTAGCAAATAATTAATTGCAAAGCAAAAGGCATACCTAGTTAAAGGTATGTCTTTTGTGATTGATATATATAATAATAAAAAAGCCCTACTCTTGTAAGACTTCTTTATTAATCAATTACTTAATTATTTTCTTTAACTTCAACACTTGTATTTAAAACTGCATCCTCTTTACCTTGTTCACTTTCTTCTTGTTTTTTAACTGCATCTATAATCATAATAAACTTAACTTCTCCCTCATTACCATCATTTAACATAGTAAAATTATTATATTCTTTTGATAATTCAGTTAATTTTTCTGTTCTTTCTGC
>CAKPLX010000040.1 GCA_934167785.1 uncultured Bacilli bacterium | reverse complement strand
ACATGGTTCAGCTCCAATTATAATGTAGAAGTTCATGCCTACGTCAAGAACGGAAAATATTGTGTGGTGAACAACACTTACGAGCCGCAGGACACTACCGTTTACACCACAGACGGCAGCAGCTTTGCTCTGCATCTGGATGCCAACGAGATCAAGTGGTATGAAATCTAAGTTTTCCCTTTCATAAACGAACACAACGGGCGGCTCTGTTATCGGAGCCGCCCGTTGTGTTCGCTTTATCTGCCGATAACTCAACCTGCGTCAATCGAACGCTGCAATGGCGATGCTGGGAACGCAGAAATTCAGTAACACGAGCGTAATAGATTTGCAGAAAAAAGAAACTGACGAATTATGAGGTGAAGCGGGGCAAGCATACGGCGGTGAAGGGCGCACGGCAGAAACGCTTTATTCGTTTCCGCACACTGGGCACCGGCTATGGCGAGGACGAAATCGGAGATCAAGTTCAAATTACCGGATGTCCGATTCATGAGTGACGATATTTCCAGCCCGGAAATCATCAAGAGAGCAGATGTGGTCTGGATTCAGACCAACTGCATCGGGCATAAATCCTACAACATCATTATCGACCTTGCCCGGAAGTACAGCCGCAAGGTGCGGTATTTTGCCTATGCCAGCGCAACGAAATGTGCGGAACAGGTCGTTGAGGAAGAGGAAAACGCTGTTAAATGAAAACAGGAGCTGACTGGCGTGGTGTGATCTACGCTGGCTGGCTCCTTTATTACTGCCAGCCCTGATCGGAGTGTATGATCAAACCTTGCACAGAGGGAAACTGCTCAAATGATTTATTCAGCATATCCTTGATCTGCTCCATATTTGGACTGGTAGATAGATTGTAAGAAATGATCTCATTCGTGTTCATGCAAGTACAATCGTTTCCCGATTCGTCCTTTAGGATGGCTCTCTCTGAACGAATTTTTTGCTAAATACAGGAATCAGTCTTCTGCGCCCTCTGTGTAACACATCATTGACAAACCTACAAACTTGCGCAGAATCTCGGTTGACATTATCCGACAGATTCATTAATATAGTTATATAGAATTCAACAATCATCGCCTTTGCAGGTGAATTATACCGAAGCAGACACAAGTGTGTGCCCGATACACCGGACACACGCGTTCCATACGATTCAGCGTCACCTCCTAAACGGCTCACGGCACTGCTACTGCAGTTTAAGCTCCGTCCATCATTATGATCTTTATTTAAAACAATGAGAGATGTTTTACGAGAAGAAAAAAAGTTTCTATTAAATCAAGCCGAAGCGCTCAGGCTGCGCGCGCATTTGGCTACCGTCATGCATCCGGACAAGCACAATGGAGCAGATGGCTACCCTGTACGCTCACTTTACTTTGATTCACTCTATAATCGGGACTTTCAGGAGAAAGAAGACGGTATCGAGCTCCGACGCAAATTAAGATTGAGAGTATACAGCCCGTACTCTGACTTTGCTCTGTTTGAGATGAAGCAAAAACAGGGCCCCTATCAGCGCAAGCGCTCTTTACAGCTTTCCAAGCAGGATGCACAGGCTCTGATTGCAGGGGATTATTCCGTTCTTTTGAAAAGCGGAAGCGATTTTGGAAAAGAATGCTACGGGATCATGCAGACATTCACTTATCGCCCTAAGACGATCGTTGAGTATGACCGCTTTGCTTTCGTTGCGCCAGAAAATTCCATACGAATTACATTTGATTCTGCAATTCGGGCAAACGAAGCAAACTTCAATGTATTTGATACAGATCTGCCCTTGAACAGTGTCTTTTCTCCATTTTCAGTGGTTTTGGAAGTAAAGTACAACGGTTTCCTACTTGGTTACATTAAAGATATGCTGCTCCCTGTGCAGCAAGGGGAAACTTCCGTCAGTAAATATTGTATGGCTCGCCAAATTGGGTGTCAGTATCAATTTTAAGGAGGCTTTATGAAAGAGCAATTATTTGATTTGCTGGCGCAACAAGGAGATCTGACTTGGCAACAGATCACCGCGCACATTTGCGTCAGCGGCTTGCTGGGTGTTCTTATTTTTATTTCGTATGCAATTTCCCACAAGGGAACGATCTATAGCAAAAAATTTTCTGTAACTCTTGTTTTGTTGACCGTGATGACCGGAACTGTTATGACGGTTATTGGCAATAACATCGCGCTTTCTCTTGGTATGGTTGGCGCACTGTCTATTGTAAGATTTCGTACGGCACTGAAGGATTCACGCGATACTGCCTATGTGTTCTGGACGATCATCGTTGGTATCTGCTGCGGCGTAGGCGATTACCTTGTCGCCGCAATTGGAAGCACCGCGATATTTCTGATCCTGCTGATCTTTGGCTCTGTCCGCAGCGATACACGAATGCTGTTGATCATCCGTGCAAACCGAAATTGCAGCACAGCCATAGAAGCGCTTGTATTTAAATGTTTTTCTCATCATGCAGTTCTCCGGGTAAAAAATTCAACCCGGCAGAGTGTAGAATACATTTATGAATTATCTCGTAAAGCATTGGACAAAGCGCAAGAGGCCTATCCGTATCTGACTTCTGATTTTTATGCTATTGGAGAGATCGAGAGCGTAAATTTTGTAGCTCAGAGCGATGAAATATACAACTAAACGCAAATGAAATATAAATTTCTGGGATTGTCAGCCTGTGCAGCTGCAATCATATTGTCGATTTTAGCACCGCTTTTCGTTACCGGGCATAACAAAGCCGAACGTATCCACCAGCACCAACAAGCTATCCCCACTTATGAATGTACCGAAACGGATGACGGAGGGCTGTGTACTTATCTTCCCATTGTGGAGATCAATACAAATGGAGTCGAGATCCCTGGACGCCCCATATCCCGAACCGGCAATAACACTCATTATACAACTGCTGCGGATGGCAGCACCACCATTGGTGCCGAGATACAGATCATCGGAACGGACTCTTCCGAATATCATCATGCAAATGATCCCGCTGATCTGACGTCTTATATCCGCATTCGTGTCCGCGGAAACTCCTCTCGTTATTTTGATAAACCCAGTTATGCGATTCGGCTTGTCGATGCAGCCGGCAATAATGCTCCTGCTTCTATTATGGGCATGGATGCGCATCATGAATGGGTATTGTATGGACCGTGGCTGGATAAAACCGCCATCCGCAACTATATGTTCTACAATCTGGCTGGCGAACTAATGGATTATGCCCCCAATGTGCGCTTCTGCGAAGTAATTCTGAACGGTGAATATCAGGGGCTTTATGTAATGACTGAATCGATCACAGGCGGAAAAAACGGAGCACGACTGGCATTAACTGTAAATGCGAAAAAGCATTCCTATACCGGATATCTGCTGCGGCTGGACCACAAGGTTCCCGAAGAAGAGCCATTGAATACTTTTACCACCTATACTTATACCACCCCGCTGCTCCTTCAGCTCGAATATCCGGGCAAAAAAAAACGTGACGATGCATTGATCCGTGAAATAGCACAAGACTTTTCCGATTTTGAAAAATCACTCTATTCCTTCGATTATGATAAGCCAAAATGGGGCTATAAATCGCAGATCGATGTGGATGATTTTGTCGATTATTTTATTATCAACGAGCTGACCAGTAATGCGGATGCCGGAAATTACTCTACCTATATTTATAAAGGCACGGACGGTTTGTTCCATATGTGTGTATGGGATTTCAATAATGCCTGCAACAATTATTTTGAGGAAGAAATTTCAGTCGATGGTTTCTTTATGCGAAATCGGTTGTGGTATTGGATGCTGATGAAAGATGAAGACTTTACAGAGCGCATTATCTATCGCTACCGTAAGCTTCGCAAGGGTATTCTAAGCGAGCAGGCTTTGGACAATTACATTGACGAGACCATCGCGTTTATCGAGCCCGCTTTGGAGCGAAACGATGAGCGATGGGGTGATGTTTCCGGGCAGGCAAATCTTCTGGTTCCTGCAGAGCGCAATTTAAGCAGCCGTTCTGCCGCAATAGGACAGCTGAAAGGGTATCTCCATAATCGTGGTGATTGGATGGATACCTATATTGAAACCCTTCGACAGTATTCTTCTCCTTCCAAAGTAAAAGAATACAACGAGGTGAACGACTAAGATGAAACGATTTGTTTTTGTGCTTTCGTCTGCACTCGCGATACTTTCTTTCGTTTTTTGGCTTCTTTTCTCTCAAGGCTTTTATATATTCAGGAGGAAAGACGGCAATGCTCCCTTGACAATGATAGCCCGTACACAGGGAAAGCAGCTTCAGGTCTATACAGAAAACGCCTGGAGGGAATTTGAGATTCGCGGTGTAAATATGGGCAGCGGAATGCCCGGTGGATGGTCAACCGATTATAAAATTGATGAATCCACCTATCTGCGTTGGTTTGAGCAGATCCATCAAATGGGTGCGAACACGATCCGTGTTTATGGCATACAAAACGCATCCTTTTATCATGCTCTTTCTACGTTTAATGCACATGCTGCGACACCATTGTATCTGATTCAGGGCATTTGGGTCGACGATTATGTGCAAAATTCTCATATGGATGCCTATGATCCCGGCTATCGCCAACGTCTTATAGAGGACTGCAAAGCAACCGTCGATGTTCTGCATGGACGCTGCTTTCTCTTAAAAAACGACTCTAATGGAAGTAGCGGATTGTTTTTAAGCGATGTTTCTGACTGGGTTCTCGGCTATGTGATCGGTGGTGAGTGGACAGATGTGACGGTGGCTTATACCAATGAATCTCACCAGGATCTTATTGGTTACAGCGGAAATTACCTCTATACCGCCCCTGATGCATCAGCTTTTGAAAAAATGCTTGCTGAGGTAGGAGATCGACTAGTTACCTACGAGGACGAAAAATATGCAGCGCAAAAACTGCTCTCATTCGCTAATGGACGCTCTACCGATCCCTTTCTTTATCCCGATGATATTATAGAGTTTTTCAGCAAATGTGCATCTATCGACATGGAGCACATTCATACTACTGAAAATTTTCAGAGTGGCCTGTTTGCAAGTTACAGTGTGTATTCATATGATCTGGACTATCTCTCCCTTATGCAGCCAGAACAATGGCATTCTTTGACCCCGCATTTCGTAGACTTTCAGGACTGCGATGGCACGACCGGAAATCTTGATACTTTTCTCGCCTATCTGAAATTACTGAATGCTCATCACACGATCCCTGTTGTTGTGATCGAATATGGCGAAAGCAGCAGCAGGGGGGTAGCACAGCAAAATAACATTTCAAAACTCCGGAACGGGTATATGTCTGAAACTGAACAGGCAGACAGTTTGGTACAACGCTATCAGGATATCATTTCTTCCGGTTGCTCTGGCAGTTGCGTATTTTCTTGGCAGGACGAGTGGAGTAAGCGTATCTGGAATACGATGTTTTCGACAGACCTCAGTCGTAATGTTTACTGGAATGATGCTCAGACTGGTGATCAGCACTTTGGCATATTAGCGTTTGACCCCGGCAAAACAACAATCTGCGTAATAGATGGAGATGTTTCCGAGTGGTCAGATACCGATATTGTAAAAAAATATTCAGATGGCTCTTCCATCAGTCTCAAATACGACGAAGGTTATATCTACCTGCGCGTTTATAAGCCGGGCTATGTGTTTGGAAAAGAAACGCTTTATATTCCAATCGATACCACCTCAAAAACGGGTTCTACCACCTCTTCCTTAGGCTTGACATTTGATAAACCCGCAGATTTTCTCATCCAGGTTCATCAGCCTTATGATTCGGCCCTGATGGTGCAGAATCGATACCATGCAATATATGCCAATTATAGTCAAGAGTTGACAGGAGACGATGCTTATGTTGCTCCTCCTGCAAAAGACAGTCCCGTGTTTGAGATCGAAAAAATGGCAATCAAGGATTCCACACAACAATTTCGAAATTCTTTTACCTCGCTTGATAGCTTTGAGACCGGACGGCTGCGCTATGGAAATACGAATCCAAACTGTACAGATTATGACTCTCTGGCAGATTTTATGGCGGAAGAAGAGAATATTGAAATTCGCATTCCGTGGGCACTCCTGAATTTTTCAGACCCTTCCAGAATGCAAATTCATGACGACTACTATGATGGCAATTATGGCGTCCGCTTTATTTCTCTTCGTCATATTTCTATCGGAATTGGAACGAAAGATCAATTGATTGAGATGGGCACCGTTTCATTAAAAGGATGGCGAAACAGACCCACCTATCATGAACGTTTGAAACCTGTATATTACGCATTACAAAGTATCTGGGCAGGCGGTGAAACGTCATGATTGTTCTTTTTCTTCTTGGTTTCTATTTTTTGGTGTGCGTTGGTGTTCTGCTATTTAACTTTTGGAAAGTTGTATCTGATCGCATTGTTCAGTTACGAAATTCACATCTGACCCAGCACTATCTCTCTTTGTTCCGCACAATTACCAATGGCCAATTCAGCAATTCTGAAACTTTTGCAATACATTCTCTCTACTCCCTGACTCATTTGATTGCATTTCAACATGCTTTTGATATATTTGAAGCTGCCGATGACTATGTTGCATCAGAGTCCCTGCCGGTGCTTGCGCACATTGTACAAGGACTCTGTCCTTACTATTCCAAACGTTCCAATGTGATTCAGGCCTACTATTCATTTCTAATCAACCGGTTTCAGGTGATGAAATATGCGCCGTCCGAGATCATTACTTCTTTTCTTTTGAATCAGGTACAAAATAATAATGGACTCTATAATCTCGAAAATGCCTTGCGTGCAATTTACAGTTCCGATAACGCATCGCTTGTTGTCGAAGCCCTCGAATATTTGAATATAGCGGACGAATTACCTATTAACTCAAAGTTACTGGTCGATGGGCTTCTGACTTTTGCCCACCCGGACAATTTGATCGTTTTATTGTGGGATAATTTTTCTTCCTACCGGCCAGAGCTTCAATGCAGCCTTCTGAATTACATCCGCTATTCATCCAATAAATGGGGAACCCAGATATTATCTCTCTTGGATAAGACTACCGATCTTGAACTCCAAATCGCCTGCTTGCGGTATTTAGGAAAATATCCAGAAAATCGGTTCTTTTCGATCCTTCGCAAATTAGCGAAAGAAGGTGAAACCACCACGCCGTGGGAAATAACTGCTGTCTGCGCAAGTGAGCTAGCTTCTTATCCTTGTGACGAAACGATTTCCCTGCTGATACAGATGCTATACAGCAAAAATTGGTATGTTCGCAACAATGCAGCTTCCAGCCTTAAAAAATTGCGTCCCACTTTAAAAGAACTTCAGGAAATTCTGGATGGAAATGATCGCTTTGCAAAAGAAATTTTGCAATACTATTTTGACCTTTCTCCAGAAAAGAGATAAGAAAAGGAGTCGCACCTACATGATGGACACGGTCCAAGCATTTTTGGATATTGTTAACATTTTCTTCGTACTCTATTTGATCGGTTATTCTACTTTTCTGTTCCTGTCTGTAGTTATTGGTGCATCTGATTTGTATTTTGATAAGGAAATGGAGTATCTGCAAAATAAACTCTCACAAAATTACTATGTCCCTGTTTCCATTCTCGTTCCTGCCTATAATGAAGAGGTCACTGTAGTGGAAACCGTCCGTTCTTTACTAGCGTTAAATTATAAACTCTATGAAATTATTATTTTGGACGATGGATCAAAAGATAAGACATCTGAAAAACTGATTGAAGCCTTTCATATGCAGCCGGTTTTTCGCCCGATTCACAAACAGCTTTTCAGTCAGCCTGCAGAAGCTATTTATGAATGCCACAGTGAAAAAGTGCCAATCACTCTGGTACGGAAAAAGAACGGAGGAAAAGCTGACAGTTTAAATATGGGAATCAATTGTGCACGATATCCTTATTTTATCTGTATGGATGCTGACTCCTGCCTGCAATATGACTCTCTGGAACGAATCGTACATCCTTTATTGGAAAACAAAAACGTTGTTGCCGTCGGCGGCAGTGTTCGTCCCGCAAATGGTATCCATATTCAAAACGGTCATGTTGTGCAGTATCAGCTCCCCCAAAATTTACTGGCTTGTATGCAAGCGCTGGAGTATGACCGTTCTTTTTTGGCAGCGCGAATCCTGCTGGACAAATTCAATGGCAATTTAATTATCTCTGGTGCATTTGGTCTTTTCGAAAAGAAAACAGTCATTGCAGCGGGTGGATATGATACGAATACAACGGGCGAAGATATGGAATTGGTCATTCGATTACATGAATTCTGCCGCCTCAATCAACGGCCTTATAAAATCAAATATGCACCAGATGCTGTCTGCTGGTCACAAGCACCAGAACATCTTCGTGATCTAAGCAAACAGCGGAAACGATGGCAACGAGGTTTGTTCCAAAGCCTGTGGTCACACCGAGAAATGTTTGCCAATCCACGTTTTGGCGCTGTTGGTATGATCTCTTATTTGTATTTTTTGCTTTACGAGCTTCTCTCCCCCTATATTGAAATTATCGGAATGATTACCATTTTAGTTTCTATTGTAATGGATGTGCTGAATCTCCGATACATGGCCTTTTATTTTATAGCATACGCATTATATAGCGCGTTGCTTTCTGTAACAGCCTTTTTCTCTCGTATCCATACAATTGATGTAAAGTTTACTTTTAAGGATTTTTGTCAATCTCTTTTGTTGTGCTTGTTTGAAATTACATTCCTTCGATTTTACCTTGCTATTGTAAGAGCCACAGCGTTTATTGGCTATAAAAAGAATCGACTAAGTTGGGATAAATTGGAACGAAAGCGGCTAAATGATTAAATGCTATCCCCGTATCACCCTTTTTCTTTTTAATTTTTCGGAAAAGAACGGTCTGCCTGACCAGTGAGCCAAAAGAACTTCTTGAACTTTGGGCCAAGCGTTGCTGCAGCGGCTGTGACGCTATTGTGCTTAACATTCACCCATTGAAAGTCAAATGGGGCTGTTGCAAAATAAAAATGCGATAGCAAATTGCACAAAGAAATAGTGCAAAAACAGAAATCCGGAACCTTTTTTGAGCCGTATTGGCCCTGAAAAGGTTCCGGATTTTGTGCATACTTTTTTCAGAGAGCTATTTTGCAACAGCCCCTTGTCTTTCGTACCCGCCTAATGAAACCGTGTCTTTCTCCGCTCTTTCCAAAGTGCGAAAATGGTACCATGAAAAAAATGTATTTTTGAGAGCAGTCTGAAAAATACAGAGACGCAGCAAGGAGGACTCCATGGAGAAGCAAGCATTGGCAGTACAAGGGATATGAACAACCACCCCCCGGGTATTCCGGAGTGGGAGGAACTTGATCTTGACGAGTTGGTTCCAAACCAACAGAAGCCAGAGAGCACGTCCTTCAGCTTGTATATCATATCCTTGGAATGGACAGCGAAATCCGTACTTTAAGCGTTGCTCGAATCAGTAAGGAATGTAAATCAGAACAGGATCGGATTGAAGCAGAGCAAGCCACAGAGAAGATGCTGTCAGAGAGAGCATCGACGATGCTGAACCAGCTTCTTTCGAATGAGACGTTGCATTTGGACTTGGACACATCGAGGGAACTGTTCGATTTGACTGGTGGCGGGGTGTATCTGAACGGGGAATATGTGCCGGTTCTTGAGTGTAAAATCGAAGAAGCAGTAAAGAAAACAACCGTCAAAAATTGTGCTCAGAACTTAAAGTGACCAGACTTCCTACGTTCTGGATGCAGAAACCACCACGGATGTGCGTAAAGCTGCGGCATTGCAGGCACAGAAGGAACTTGCGGACCGTATGCAGGCGGCGTACATAGGCTCTTTTACAATGCGGTTCGATGTGGTATACTGAAATCGACAATTCGGAATCTGACAAAGGAGCGTGACCATATGAA
>CAKPLX010000039.1 GCA_934167785.1 uncultured Bacilli bacterium | reverse complement strand
ATTTAGATTTAGGACTTATAAATGAAAATACAACTATTATAGGACATAGTATTGCACCAATATTCATATCAAAATTTCTAGTTGAAAATAAAGTGAAAGTTAAGAAGTTAATTTTCGTATGTGGATTTAATAATTATCTAGGTATAAATAAAGAATATGATAATGTTAATGAATCAATGTATTTTGATAACTTGGAAGATGTAAAGCAATATACTAATGAAATAATTTGTTTCTATTCAGATAATGATCCTTATGTAACATATGAAGTGGAAAAACACTTTGCAGATATAGTTGCAACTGAACAAATTTTAATACCAAATGGTGGACATATCAATAGTGAAAGTGGATATGATACATTTGAAGAAATTGTTAGTTATTTATAAGTTAATTGCCGTTTCCATTCGTAAATAATGCAAAATTTACGAGAGAAAGCGGCAAGGAAGATGAAAATTATGAAAGATTATATAAATGAGTTAATTGATATACATATTAACGGACAATTATTGGAAGTGTTTGGAAAAGCACTTTCTTTTTTTACTTTTTTATGGTATACTATTAGTAGTTGTTAGGAGGTAATATAAATGATAAGGGAAGAAGAATTAAATAAATGGATAGAAGAATCTAGAAATATATAAATAACAGATGCAAGAGAAAGAAGAAAAGGCTATGAAGCATTTTGTGATAAAATTTCGAGAATGGATGATGAACAATTGAAAGAGTTTGCAATGACTTTACCTGAAAAATTAGGTAAAACAAATATTACTAAAGAGGAAGGGTCAAAAATTTATGGTGAAATCAATAGAGTAGTAGATGAAATTAGAATAAGGCAAACTGGACACAGTAATTTTAGTAAAAATAAGTAGGTAGTTTAATGGAACTAAAAGATGTATTAGAAAAAGATTCGGATAGTAATATTGAAAAAGTTGGAAGAGAAGTGGTAAATTTATTGTCAACAAAAAATGAATCTGAAAATGCCATTGTGGCAACAGGTGTATCTTTAGAAGAAATTGGAGGAACAATAGAAAGTATTGATTTAACAGCAGAAACTGTAAAAGAAATTTTAGGAACAAATTATAGTGTATATCCATTTAATTTAGGTAGATATAGGAAATTAGAAGAAAGATATAGATTTGTAGAAGGAATAAAGATTAAACCAGATGAAATAAGTAAATCAGGAATTACTAGTTCGAGAAGAGAAGAAAAAGAGGAAGAAATGGAAAGATAATCCTTGTTTTGAATTATTATAATGTGCTTTATAAAAAAATTAAGTCTTATCTCTAGACGGAATGGAGAAAAGATGGAAATACAAGTTCCAAATGGTCAATATAGGCAAAATTTAATAAAGAGGAAATAGAAATGAATTATTATGAAGGATTAAACAAAGTAATAGAAAAAATAGAAGAAAATTTAAAAGAGAAGATAAATTATAAAGACTTAGCAAAAATAATAGGAACATCAAGTTACACACTACAAAGAATATTTGTATTTTTAACAGGTATTACTTTAACAGAATATATAAGAAAAAGAAGACTAAGTAGAGCTGCAGAAGAACTGCTATCAACAGACATCAAAATAATAGACTTAGCTATAAAATATCAATATGATTCTCCAATATCATTCTCAAACGCTTTCAAAAAAATGCATGGAATTAGCCCGCAGAACCTAAGAAAAAACAAATTAACTATAAAAGCATTTCCAAAAATTGAATTTAAACCAACAATAGAAACAATAGAAGAATTAGAATATAGAATTATAAACTCAGAAAAACAAAAATTTTATGGAAAAACAACAGGAATAATTCAAAAAAACAATAGTAAAGCAATAGAAGATTTATATAATAAATCAAGAAACGAAAAAGTAATTGATTTTATAATAAATAATAGTGATGGAAAAGAATTGTATTATGGTGCAAGCATAGAGATATATGACAAAGATTTAACAAATAAAATGCAATATTATATATTAGGGAAAAAACCAAGAAAAGACTTTGTGTCTATAGAAATTCCAAAGTCAACATGGGCATGTTTTAAATTAAGTTCTAAAGAACAGATGGACATATTAAAATTATACAACACAATATACACTAAATGGCTACCATCATCAAAATACACAGAAATATTAAACTATCCTCAATTAGAAATATATTATGAAGACAAATGTGAAATATGTATTCCAGTAAAATAAACTAATAAAACTGGAACCAAAAAAATTAATAAAAACATCTCCAAAAAACATATAATATATATGTTTTTTGGAGGTGTTTTATTTTGAATATATTAGATTTAAATAATAAAATATTTGGATATAAAAATTTAAAAGAAAAAAATAAACAAAGAAATTAAATTATAGGTAAATAACATGAATAAAAATATAGTAAAAATATCATTAAAAAACACAATAATATACATAGTTTTATTGATACTATTAAGCATGAGTATTTCATATTTAACTTTTCTAATATCAATGAATGTGAAATATGCAATTGATGGAGTTTTATTCAATAATTATAATGAAATACCAACATATCTCAATAAATTATTTAAACATAATTATATATCAGATTTATTTATTATTGCTATTATAATAATTATATTAAATTTATTAGAAAAATTATTAAACTTTTTTAGAAATAGAATAACAACAAAATTTAAATTAAAAATCAATATAAATTTAAAAAGTGTTTTATACAAACATGTGTTAAATTTAGAATATGAAAGCTATAATTCATATGATAAAATGGAAATGATGCAAAGAATAAATGAAGATGCTGATGTATACTCAAACTTTTTTAATAGTCAATTCAACATAATACTAAATATAGTATTTTTAAGTATATTTATTATTAATAAAGGGATGCAATTAAATATACCGTTATCAATTTATATTTTTTTAACAATAATGATAATGATGTTATTTTCCGTATGGTATTATAAAAAAATGAACATAAAAATAGAAAATATGATAGTAAAAAGAAAAGAACTGTTGAATACAACAATTAATAATATTAACAATTTTAAATTTATAAGAATGTTCAATAAACAGAAGGAAGAAAAAGAAAAATATAAAAAATTAAATGATGATTATTGTAAAAAAGAAGTTTCATTTATTAAATTAGTATTGTTTTATGATATTATTCTTGAACATTTAACCTACCTAAAAAGTCCAATTATATATATGATAGGAGGTATTGCTATCATAAACGGAAAAATGACAATGGGATCATTAGTGGCCTTTTATACTCTTGCAGAAAAGATATTTGATTATATATATGCATTTGGTGATAATTTGGAAATAATAGATAATTTTCAAGTGGTAAATAAAAAAATAAGTAAACTATTACAGCTAAAAGAAGAAGAAAAAGGAAATTATTTATATGATTTAAATGGAAAAATAATATTTAGTAATGTTTCTATATATATTGATAATCAAGTAATACTGAAAAATATTAATTTTATAATAGAACATGGGGAACATGTTGCAATTATTGGAGAAAATGGAAGCGGAAAAAGTATACTAGTTAAAACTATTTTAGGATTTTATAAATATGATGGTAATATATATATTAATAATCATAATATAAAAAAATTAAATAAAGAAGATATAAGAAAATACGTAGAACTAATTTTAGGAGAATCTTATATGTTTTCTGGAAGCATATTAGAAAATATCAAATTAGATAATGAGATAGATAATAACACATTAGAACAAACAGCCATAAATTGTGATATAAAAGAAGACATTGATAGATTTAAAGAAGGATACGACACATTAATTGGAGAAAAAGGAACAAAATTGTCTGGTGGTCAAAAACAGAGAATATGCGTAGCAAGAGGTTTAATAAACAATAAGCCAATTCTTATATTAGACGAAGCATTAAATAAACTTGATATTAAAACAAGAAGTAACATATTATCAAAATTAGATACAAAGTACAATGATAGAACTATTATATTTGTTAGTAACAATTTAGAAATAATAAATTATGTTGCAAAAATAATTTATATAGATGGAAACACAACAATCAAAGGCACACATAGTGAATTATTGGCTAAAAGTGAAAATTATAGAAATTTAATAAAAATAAAAGAAGATGTAATATAAGGAGTAAAATGAAAGCTCAAATAAGAAAAATAAGAGAAATGTGTAAAATTTCAGGATATAAAAAGCAATTTATAATTTTATTTACAATCATAATAGTAGCAGCAGTAATAGAAATAATATCTATACCATATATAACTACCAAAATGATAGATGTATATATTCCCAATAGTAACGTAAAAGCAATAATAATTTGTGGTTGTATTTATATAATTTTTTTGCTCATACAATGTTATTTAACACTTAAACATTGTAATACCAGAGCAATACTAAAAAGAAAAATTCAAAGAGATTTAAGAGAAAAATGCTTTAATAAAATGCAAGATGTAAAAACCAAATTTTATGATGAAAATGATACTGGAGTAATATTGCAATTCTTGCAAGAAGATGTCAATGAATCAGGAGCAATGTTTGCAGAAATAATAACAGAAATGATTTTTATGGGATTAATAAGATTTAGCATAGTAGCAATATTTTTAATGTTTATTGATTTAAAAACAACATTAATTATTTTAGTATTATATGTTATAGGATATCTTGTAACAATATTTTTTAACAGAAAGACAATCAGCCTTATAAATAAAATAAGAAAAATAAATATAGAATTATATAATAGAATAAATGAAGGAATTCAAGGATTTTTAACAATAAAAATTTTAAATATTATACAGAAAAAAGAAGAAGAATTAAAAGAAACATTAAAAGAATATGAAACAATTAATAACAAACTAGAAAAAAATGTTGTAATGTATAATAATATTTTTGCATTTATCGTATCACTTTCCACTGCTGTTATAATATATTATGCCGGAATTAAAGTAGTACAAGGCGTTATAACATATGCAGAAATTGTATTATTAATTGAATATAGTGGCTCACTAAAATTTGAATTTAATTGGTTTATAAAACATGTAACTGATTTTAACAAATCTTATATATCTTTTTCTAAAATTTTAAGCTTTTTAGCATTAGACAATGTTGAAAAATTACAAGAAGGAAAAGAACTAAAAAAGATAAGAACAATTGAATTTTCAAATGTACATTTTTCATATACAGAATATGAAAAAAACATTCAAAATTTTAGTTTTAAATTAAATAACAATGAAAAACTTGCTTTAATTGGAAGAACAGGAAGCGGTAAAACAACAATTGTTAATTTACTTTGTAGATTTTATGAGCCAGTAAAAGGCGAAATAAAAATAAATGGCATTAACTATTTAGATTATTCTATATCATCACTTAGAAAAAGGATAGGCTATGTAATGCAAGAAACATACATAGTTTCTAATACAATAATAGATAATATAAAGTATGTTAATAAAAACATTACAAATGAGGAAATCCAAACAATTTTTAAAAGACTAAAAATTCATGAAAAGATAATGAAATTAAAAGATGGATATAATACAGATATAAAAAATAACCCAGATATATTGTCTACAGGTGAAAGACAGATGATTAATTTTGCAAGAATAATGGCAATAGATTGTGATATTATAATTTTAGATGAAGTAACATCTGCGTTAAGTTATGAAACTGAAATGCTTATAAACAAAGCTATTGAAGAAATTACACAAGATAAAATCGCTATTATTGTTGCACATAGACTATCTACTATAAAGAATTGTGATAAAATACTTTTAATGAAAGATGGAAAAATAATAGATGAATATTTGGCTTGAAAAAGACAAGTTGAAAATAGTAACAAAAAACGGGAGAGATTTCTCTCGTTTTATTAAAATATTAAGAGGCTTTACACTTTGTTTGCTCTTGACATTATTTCCATTGGAGATTTTTTGTAATTAAACAAATGTAAGGAGAAATATGTTTGTAAATATTGGTAAAATACTATGAATAATTAGAAACTTGTGATATAATTCAAACATAGTTAAGGAGCGAAAAAATGATATTAGATTTAAAGAAAAAAATATCAATTAATAATGAAAGGTAGTCAAAAATATGGAAGAATTAGTTGATGTGTTAGATGAAAGAGGAATGTATACAGGAAAAACTGAAACTAGAGCTAATTGTAGTAAAGAAGGATTATGGCACAAAGCAGTTTGTGTATTTATAATAAATTCTAATGAACAACTATTATTACAAAAAAGAAGTGCAAATAAAAAGACATGGCCTAATATATGGGATGTAACTGCAGGAGGAAATGTACTAGCAGGAGAATTTGGCTTTCAAGCAATTATACGAGAATGTAAAGAAGAGTTAGGAATTGAATTAAATAAAAATGATATAACTTTTATAGGTTCAGTAATATCAACAAATAAGAAAGGCGATATTATTAATAATTATTTTAATGAATATTATATTGCAAATAAAGAGGTAGATACAACTAAATTACAATTACAGAAAGAAGAAGTATCAGAAGTAAAATGGATAGATAAAGATGAAATTATAGAAAGAATTAAAGATAACTACAATGGAATTACGGATAAAGAAGGTTGTTGGGAATATTTAATTAAATATTATGAAATGTCAGAAAAAAGCAAAGAGTTGTACATTTAAATTCAACAGTGGCATGATATAGATGAAGCAATGGGTAGAATGGATGATAAATTAAGAAATAGTCAATTTATGAAACATTCATTACTTAATCTAAAAAATGGGAACATAGGCAAATTAAATATTATTAACGAAATTTAATTATAAAAATATGAGGAGATATAACATTGAAAGAAAAATTAATATGTAGAATAACAGATCAAGATATAGGAGAAACATCTGTAGATATGATTCGGTATATGCTACAAAATTCGTTGTATTAAGAGATAGAAAGATTTTGGAAAAATATCTAAAATTAAAGATGGAAAAATAAAGTATATAACATTTATTTGTTATATGCTTTATTTTTTCGTGAAATTATGGTAAAATGATAGCGAAAATATCCAAAGAATACGGAGGTTATTATGGAAAAAAGAATATATGATGAAAAATTTTATTTTGATGAATTAGCAAAAGATATTTTTTTACAATTAGAAAAAAATTATTTGTATTCGGATGCTATAGTGTACTATGATTATCCGCTTTTGACAGGTGGATTAGATGAAGATAAGCTATCACCTACGGTGTGTGTTCTAAGTAAGAAATATGGCATATTAAACATTATAGCTAGTGATATAATTAGTGAGGAAAATATAGAAAACGTAGTAATAGTAGCAAAAAGAATTGACCAAATTTTTTATTCCAGATTTATTCAAAATGATAGTCAATTGTTAAAAAATAACAGAGATTTGCTATTCAACTTTAAAACAATAATATTGTTTAATAATTTAAATATAGGCTACCAAAAGAATGGTGCTATAGAGATTATAAGCAATATATCTAAGTTAGATGAAATTATTGAGGAACAAGATATTAGTGACGAACAATATAGAGCAATATTAGCTGAAATTGAAAATTCTAATGCTACAATAAAACATGAAAAAAGAATAGTTAAAAAAGAAAATACTAAAGCAGATATATTAAATAAAATAGAACAAGAAATAGCAACATTAGATGCAAAACAAAGTCAAGCAGCATATACGGATATTATAGGCCCTCAAAGAATAAGAGGATTAGCAGGAAGTGGAAAAACTATATTGTTATGTATGAAAGCAGCATATTTACATTATAAATATCCTGAGAAAAAGATTCTATATACATTTTATACAAAAAGTTTATATGACTATATAGAACTATTAATAACAAGATTTTACAAAAAAATTGGCAATGGTATGCCACCAGATTTTAAAGATAGAATACATATAAGACATTCTTGGGGAGGGGCCACACAATCAGGAGTATATACAGATACTTGCTTTAATAATAAGGTTCAACCTATCAACTTTAATGAAATATCAGTAACAAACAAATTTGATTATGTGTGTAATGATTTATTAGAAAAATTAAATGGAAAAATAAAAAAAGAATATGACTATGTTATAATTGATGAAGCACAGGATTTTTCAAAATCATTCTTTTGGTTATGCAGAGAAATCACTAAAGATGATTCTATTATTTGGGCTTATGATGTATGCCAAAATATATTTGATGTAAATATTAGAGATACAATGAGTTTATTTGAAAATAAATATAATAAACGGAATTGATTTAATTAGATTGAATCAAAAAACGCCAGATATTTCAAATGACATAATATTAGAAAAATGTTATCGAAATCCATATGAAATTTTAGTTATAGCACATGCTTTAGGATTTGGAATATATAATGATGAATTAATACAATGCTTTGAGGAAAAAATGTCTTGGGAAGAAATGGGATATGTAGTTGAAAAAGGAGAATGTATAGAAGGCGAAGAAATGATAATATCCAGACCTAAGAAAAATAGTCCACGAAACAACAAAGTAGAAAACTGCTTAAATATAAAAAGTTTTGAAACGTTTGACGAAGAAGTAAATTTTGTATGTAATAATATAGAAAATGATATAAAAAATGAAGGCTTAAGACCAGAAGATATAATGGTAATATCATTGGATGATATAAACGCAAAAGCATATTTCAAAAACATTTCAGCAAAATTGGCAAAAAAAGAAATATTGAGCAATAATCTTTCAACAGACTACTTTTATAGAGGATTCACGAAAGAAAACTGTGTAACATTATCTACCGTTTATAAAGCAAAAGGAAATGAAGCTGCAGCAGTTTATGTTGTAGGAGTAGATGCATTTGAACAAAATCCGTATGATAGAGGCATGAGAAACAGAATATTTACGGCATTTACAAGAGCAAAAGTTTGGCTAACAGTTACAGGAATGGATATAGAAGGAAAAAGATTAAACAATGAAATAGAAAAGGTTAAACAAAACGATTATAAATTTATATTTAATTATAAACCAAGGAATAAAATTGCAAGTGAATTAAATTATAAACAAAATTCAGAATTAAAAGATAAAATTGATAATCAATTAAAACCTGAAAATTTAAAAAAATATAAACCAGAAGAATTGGAAAAAGTATTTGAATTATTAAATTCAATGAATGGTGGAAAAGATGAGTATAAAAGAAAATAAAATAAGAGGTTCAAAATGTAATTTAATTAATTTGCTAAAAAAAATAGATTTATTAGGAGAAATAAATTATTCAATACCAGAAAATTCATTTGATAAAAATAAATTTTCAAAAGAGTTTTTATCTATATCTCAAAAAGGTAGTTATAAAGAAATTTATGATTGTGCAATGGAAAATAAAGATTATGATTTTAGATTAAAAGATAATTCAATTATGCAATTTACAATTGAAAAAGATACAAAACAAAATATAGTAAAGTTGAGATATGCTTATTATAAATGTCCATATCTAATATTTGGAAATAACGAAGCAGAAAGTACAGATGTATTTTTAGAAAATTATGTTTCAATAAGGTATGATTATGATTTGAACGAATATAAAGAAACAATACATCCAATATCACATTTTCATATAGGCAATGATAATAATCTAAGAATTCCAATAGACAAAATAATAGAACCATTAGAATTTGGAAATTTTATTATAAGAAATATTTATATAAAAGAATGGAAAGAATTAGTAAAAGACTTAAGTTTAAGAGACATATGTTTAAAGAGCAAAGAAAAATTGGAAGAAGTTGATGGAAAATTTTTTACCAATGATGAAAGAAGGTTTTTATATTTAGGATAGTAAATGTATATGAGGTGAGTTTTTTACAAATTAATTTTATATGGTGGTCATATCATAAATTATTTATTCATAAAAGTTTATAAATGGTAAAATTAAATTACCGTTTTTAGAAAAAAAGACACATAATTAAAACTTATGATACAATGTTGGTGTCG
>CAKPLX010000038.1 GCA_934167785.1 uncultured Bacilli bacterium | reverse complement strand
ATTTTTATGATGGTTATAGCATTAATTTGTGCAAAGAAAACATATAGTAAACATCAGGTAGAATAAGTAATAAAATTTAATTTTATTTAAGGAGAAAATTATGAAGTTTTAGTTGATAATAGATGATTTTATATTATTTAATATGTTTTTTAATGATAAAAAATAATAATTTTCTTTTATTCAATGATAGCCTAGTTTTAGGCTATTATTTTTTTGCAATTAATTAGAATATACATATCAACAAATTCTTGCAACTCAAGCAGAACAAGTAAATAATAAAGCAAATCTTCATAATACCAATACAAAGATGGCTGAAAATATGTTAGAATCAACAAATATCTTAGATTTTGATAAAATAGCTAAAAAAGCATAAAATTTACTAGATTTAATAAAAAGCGGTGGAGTAGGGGGAAGAGCCTTATTTGGTAAAAAATCTTAATTTGAAGATTTTAGATAAGATTTAGATAGAAGATCAGAAATTATAAAAAATTATTGAAAAAAATTTATAATTAAAGATAAAAATTATTTGAACATTAAATTATATAGATAAAATATTTAAATAGCTCAAAATTGATTTTAAAGCGGTATTAAAATAAGATTATATAAGTAATTGGATAACATTAAATAATATTAAATATGCAAAATAAAATAATTATATAATAAGTAAATATATTCAATCCAAAGGTTTGAAAGTACTGAAATAACTTGGTAGGACTATAATCATAGTCTATATATTTTACTCCTATCTCTTTTTGCACAAAACTTTGATAATCCGATCAGTTTTTGTGGATTTCCATAAAGATTCAAAATTATCTATTGTATATTTTGCTATTAAAGTGGTATACTAAATTCAATCGAACGATTGAACGATTTATTGAACGATAATAAAAATATAAAACGGATAAAAAGTATACAAATTTAGGATTGCTTTTTTCTGATCAAAATTCATTTTCCTTTAAATTAGCATTTTACTAGAAAAATTATTAATTTATATAAAGAGATGACGGCATCGAACTTATTAGTTATGGCTTATTATATGGAAATATAGCAATAGACGATATTTTGGCTGGATTATCAACATCAAGAAATCTATATTTACAGGCGATTTTCATGAGAATAAAGAGACTTGAAGCTATTGGAAGTAGATTAAGAAGAGTAAATTCATACTATGAAAAATTAGGGCTAAATTTTGGAATAAGAGCATTGCCTTCAACATTCATTGTAACATTACCTAGAATAACTTTAAATGCTCAAAATATTCAGAATACAGATACCGATATAGATTTAATAATAAAATATATTGAGAAAAATGGTTCAATTATAAGGAAAATTGCTGAAACATTAATAAAATAAGAAAAAAACACTACATCAACATTATTAAATAAATTAGTAGATGATAATATTCTAATTAAAATCGGTAATGGACCAAGTAGAAGATATGAGAGAGCCAACTAAAATAAATTATTTAAATATTAAGGTGGATATGTATGAAAAAAATGTTATTAATTATAGATTGTCAAAAGGCATTTATAAACAATTATACAAAAGAATATGTAAATAAAATAAAGGGACTGTTAAATACAAAAGATTATTCCAATATGGTATTTACTATATTCAAAAATAATAATAAAAGTGCTTTTTATAATTTACTAGGATATAAAAAGTGTATAAATGATGATGATTGTAAACTAATGATAGATGGTAACTTTACAATAATTGAAAAATATACTTATTCAGCAGTAAATATAGATTTAATTGAATATATTTCTAAAAATAGTATAGATGAGATTTATTTATGTGGTTTTGATACTGATGGCTGTATATTAAAAACTGCTTTTGATTTATTTGAAAATAATATAAAAGTCTATATATTACAAGACTATTGCATGAGTAGTGGTGGAGAAAAATATCACTACGAAGCAATTGATATTTTAAAAAGGTCAATAGGCGAAAAATTTATTATATAAATATTACCTAATATGAGGAAAATTAATTAATTACATGCCCAAGTTGGCAAATAGAAAAAATAAATTATAAAGTAATAATGTTAGTCAAACGATAGCTAGTAAAGCCGTTAAGGCTAGTGTTTACAAGAACTTGTAGTTAGGACTCTGAAATGGGTTCTATTATTTTGCTCTTGTCTCTTATTACACAAAACTTTGATACCCGGAACTTTTTCTAAAATAATTAATAATTTGTTTTAAACTATAGACAAATATTTGTTCTTATTATAAAATATGTATAATAGTTCAAAAATACTAAAAGTTGTAATATATAAGTATCAACAAATATACTAAGAATTAAATTTTATATAATAAAGGATGTGTTCTTATGGACGAAAAAAAGAATGAAATTATTTTATTTGAAAACCAAGGAGTAAAATTAGAAGTAAACTTAAAAGATGAAACTGTGTGGCTAAACAGGCAACAATTAGCAGAATTATTTGACAGAGATATTAAAACAATAGGAAAACATATTAATAATGCCTTAAAAGAAGAATTAAAAGATATTCCAACTGTCGCAAAATTTGCGACAGTTCAAAAAGAAGGAGAAAGGAATGTATCTAGAAATATCGAATACTATAACTTAGATATGATTTTAAGTGTTGGATATAGAGTAAAATCTGATAAAGGTATTATATTTAGACAATGGGCAAATAAAATTTTAAAAAACTACATGATAAAAGGATATGCTGTAAATCAAAAAAGATTAGAGTATTTAGAAAAAACTATAAAGCTAATAGATATTGCAAACCGTATTGATGAAAAGTTAGAGGGAAATGATGCAAAAGAAATATTGAAGGTAATTGGAGGATATTCAAAAGCATTAGACTTATTAGATGATTATGATCATAGAACTTTAAAGAAAATTGAAGGAAATATAGACGATAGGAAAATTGAATACCAAGAATGCATAAATATAATTAATAAGTTAAGATTTAATGAAGAAAGTTCGCTTTTTGCAGTTGAAAGAGATAAAGGGTTGGAATCAATTATTGGTAACATTTATCAAAGCTTTGCACGGACAAGATATTTACAAGAGTATAGAAGAAAAAGGAGCAAATTTCTTATATTTAATAGTAAAAAATCATGTATTTGCCGATGGAAACAAAAGAATTGCAGCAACCTTATTTATATATTTTCTAAATTTTTATGGAATATTATATAAAAATGGAAATCAAGTAATTGATAATAATACATTAACAGCTCTTACTTTATTAATTGCTGAATCGAATCCAAAAGAAAAAGATGTAATTATAGATTTAGTGATGAATTTTCTGAATAATGAAAATTAGAGGTAAACACAAAGATTATTTAATAAAAATTTAAACATTATTGAGTAAATTTGAAAAAATTACATTTATGATATAATTGGCTTGGAATAATAATTATAAAGAGAGGAATTTTTAAATGAGCTGGGTGGATAAAGAAATATCAAGACATTATAAAAAAGAAAATTTATGTCCTTTTTGTAACGAAGAATTAACTTATATATTCAGAGGCTTTCCAAGAAAAAGTAATGCAGAGAAACTAACTCGAAATAATGTAAAGTTTATATTAGGTGGTTGTTGCTGCACTGGAGATGAATCCATAGATTCATATTATCTTTGTAAAAAATGTAAAAAAGAGTTTAAATCTAATTTAGAAGAAATAAAATAAGGAAGATAAATAGCGTTATTTGAAATTTTTTATAAAAAGTCAAGAGGGAGTAGGGGAGCATAAAATTAAAAACTACTTATAATTAATGAATAAAATTAATTATATAAATTTTTAAAAATAATTAAAAAAAGATTATTAATAATTTTAAAATTATGATAAAACAAATTTAATAAAATAAAAAATAATAATAGAAAGTAAATTTAGAATTTAAAATAATTTTAGAATTTTGTAATTAAAATTTTATTTAAAGATTTATAAATTTATATAAATTATTCAATTTTAATTTTGTGCAAAGTTTTATATAAAATTATATCAAATCTAAAACCGAACATTTCTTTAGATTTAATTTTTACAAATGCAAAACATTTTAAGTATCTATTAGAATTATTATTTATGACTCAAAATAAATTACAAATATGGACACATGAAAATCGGTTTTAAGACATTTTAATAATTAAGTAATTAAGTTATATGTCTAATAATATAGTAAAAATATACTCAGTATAGATCTGACTAATAAAAAATGTCAAAATTACCAAAATATCAGCATACTATAAAATAAGCAAAAAATAGTCAAAAAAGCGACGCACGAGAATCGATTTTAAGGCGTTTTTATTTTTAAGACATATAACTTGTTGTTTGAATAATTGAGCAAAATATTGAAATATGGGGATTTGTGAAATTTTGATAAAAATAATCTAAAGTTATATAAATTTTTTAAAATATGTGATTACAATAATGAAAAAAAATCCAACCAAGAATAATTAAAAATAATGAGGCTTCAGAATCAAATTTAAGAGAGTTTTATAAGAAAGTAATATAGTTTGTTGTTAAAGTAAATGGCTTAAATACTAGTAATAGCAAGGACTAGCAAGATTTTGCGGGTAGGACCATATATGTATGGTTTTATATTTTGTTCCTACTCTTTTTTGCACAAAACTTTGATTTTGTGCAATGTTCAATTATGCATTTTAGACATCAATTTTGACCATTCTCCCACTCTTTTGTTTTAAAAATATAAAATCTCTTTTTATGCTTCTATTATATATTTAAAAATATTTTTATTCAATATATCTTTATACCGTATTTTTATTTTTCATTTCTGGTAACTCTATGAATTTTCTATTTTATATAAATTTTAATATTTTTCTAATTTATGAATTTCTTTCTTATTTTTTATATTTTATAAATTTTGTATTTTATAAAATTCTGACATTTATCTTCTATGCCTCTCTCCTTCTCTTCTATCTTGATACTCCTTGCTATTTACTGTTAATTTATTTTAAATTCAATTTTTAGCTCTTTTTATTTTTAAGATTTATAATTTATTATTAAAATATAAACTTTGTGTTTCTCATAAATAATTGCTAAAAGTTGGAAGAAATGTTCCATGTCCATGTGGTAATCGGAAATAAAAAAATCCAACCAAGAATAATTAAAAATAATAAAGTAATAAGAATTCAATAATCTGCATTTATTTTAATAAAAAATCCGTATTTATAGTTAAAACCATATTAACAAATAATAAAAATGTCTTAAAATCGATTCTCGTGCGTTTAAAATATAACAAATGTTAATTTTGCAATTTAATATTTATGTCTAAAATCTCTGAAATATCTATTTTCAAGCCATTTTTCATAATAAACTGATGTTTGTATTCATCTATTTTGTAAATAGCATCTGTAATTGTTACATATTTGCCTCCCTCTTTTTTATTATCAGAAATAAAATATGTTATTTGTGTTGTAAAATTATTTTTATTATTAGAAAGATTATTTTTTATATCTTGTATTTTCATATCTAATATATTTTTCATTTCTTCATCTAGTTCAATTTTTCTATCAGTTAATCTTGCTGTTTCTTTTACTTTATCTCCAAAACTTGTTAATGCCGCAAAAGGGGCGAATTGTGCTGACCTTTGTTCTATACTCATTTTGGGGTGATTTGATTTTGGTCTTGATAAATTTATAATATCATCATAAGCTCCCATTATTCTTTATGCCCTCCTACTTGCTCATTTCTCTCTTTTGTAGTTCCTCCATCTACTAGGTTCATTCCTTTAAGAATTGCATTTTTACCGTATTTTTTCTTTATATCTATTATTGATTTTTGTAGTTCATGTTCTTTTAATTCTTTTTTATGATTTTGTTCTTTAACCGTATAATCAGTAAATAAATCGATTTGTTCATTTGAATTATCTTTTTGAGCAATGTTTTCATTGATAATATTATTAGCTGTGATAATGATTCTTCGAGAAAGAAGTTGCTTATTTATAACTCTATCATATAGTTCTATTATTTGTTCTGTTATTATTTTACTAGAAGAAGTATAGTGCTCTAAATTTTGCGTACCATGGGCATGTTTAGGCACATTTCTTCCATATCTATCAACTGTTATTTCGCCAATATAGTTTCTCGATTTATCTTTTAAATTATCTACATCATATCCAATATCAAGCACTAATTGATTAGTAACTAAATGTTTATCTACTAAATCTAAAGATAGAAGTTCTGCCATTTCTTTTACAATTAACTTCGTTTTAGTATAATCATAAGGGCAATGGAGTACTTGACCAGAACTTATACTATTAGTCGCTGGAGTATAGTTCTTTATGCTTTGCATTGTACAAGTTTCGATTCCCCAAGCATGGTCTATCAATAATTCAGCATTTATTCCAAAAAGCTTAAAAAGTTTATCCTCGTTGTGAATAGAGCATCTTGCAATATCTCCCATAGTAAACATATTATTTTGTTCTAATTTTTTTGAAATACCTTTACCAACTCTCCAAAAATCTGTTAATGGTGTATGTGACCATAATTGCCTTTTATACATATTTTCATCTAAACAGGCTATTCTAACACCATATTTATTTGGTATAGCATGTTTAGCTTCAATATCTAATGCTACTTTTGCAAGATACAAATTAGTTCCAACACCACAGGTAGAGGTAATACCAGTTTCTTCATATACCTCATGCATAATTTTAGTAGCTAATGAGCTTGCTTTCATTTGGTATGTTTTTAAATAATGTGTAACATCTATAAATACTTCATCTATTGAATATACATATATATCATCTGGTGAGAAATACTTTAAGTATATATTATATATTTTAGTACTATATTGCATATATTTGTTCATTTGAGGTGGTGCAGCAATATAATCTAATTCATATTCTGGATGTTGCTTTAATTCTATTTTATCAATTGATTTTCCTTTAAATGTATGGCCTAATAATTGATGTTTTCTATTTGTATTTATTTCTCTAACTTTTTGAATTACCTCAAAAAGACGAAGTCTGCCTGGAATACCATATTCTTTTAAAGAAGGACTTACTGCAAGGCAAATTGTCTTTTCAGTTCTACTAGTATCTGCAACTACTAAATTTGTTGTTAATGGATTTAAGTTTCGTTCAACACATTCTACTGAAGCATAGAAGCTTTTTAAATCTATAGCAATATATATGTTTTGTTCTTGCATGTAATATCTCCTTAAAAAATTATAATCATAGTATATCATTTTTATAATATATTGTAAACAATTGTTTGATATATTATTATGTAAAAAGTGGCAATTTTGTATAATTACCACTTAAAATTAACTATATTACTTTTTTATAAAACTCCCTTAAATTTGATTCTGAAGCTTCATATATATTATTTATTTTTTTCTTTTGCTCTTTTATCATTTATTATTTGCATCTCTTTTGGTGTAATAAGATTTACATTATTTTCTTTAGCCCATTTAACGCAACCTTTTAAAACTGTATTCAAAAATGGTCTCGGAACTTTTATTAACATTTTACAAGCATCTTCTGTAAATTTTACATCTGGATCTATTCTTCCAGCAGCATATTTAACAGAATCTAAGTCAACACCTTTTCCATTAGGAATTGGTACAGATATTGGCCTCTTAAATTTAGTATACCAAAAGTTTTTAGAATCTCTATATCCATAATCAACAGGTACTTTAGGGTAGCCATAAGGAGTAACTCCATTTATAATAGTATTATAGTATTTTTCTTTCATTAAGATATTATCAATTCGTAAAATAAAATGTGCACCAAATTTTGATGTAATTCCATTGAAATTATGATATGGACCATTATATTCTTCTTGTATTGTATCATTTTCAGCGCCATCTAATTCTTTTACCCATGTACATTCAAAAACTTGGTAAGCTTCTTTTACAACTTTAGGATATTGTTCATTTGGATTTTCTCTTGCTCTTTTTCCATCAACTAAAGTATATATACAATCTTTCATCTTTTCTTCAGGAGTTTCTCCAGGGAAGCCTAATCTTACAGTTTCTTTAAAATATCTTTTATCATCTGGTAAAAAATTCAAAGCACATTTTCCAGTTTTTAATAAGTTTTTGCAAGTATTTGAACTATTTCTACATTCTAATATCATTGCATAATATCCTTTACCTGCAATATAATAAGGAAAACATAAAGAATATGAGCCAATATTTGTAAAACCTTTTTCATCTATTGTAGATATTTCAATTGTTGGCATTGGAAAGAAGCTAGATGTTTGATAAAAATTATCTACAATGCGCATATCCTTGAATCCTTCTAAATTCTCAATTTTCTTTTGTTCAGATTCCATATAATAAAATTCCTCCTATAATTATCTTTTGTTTACTAATATATTATTCATTATAATTTTTATATCATAAAAGCAGATAATTAGCAATAAAGTGAAACAAAATTTTTAACCACGAGTTTACTTTACAACAAATTATCTGCTTAAATATTAGAAAAATAGATGTTCTATAAGAATTTTAATTCCTAATAGTACTAATATTGTACCACCAACTAATTCGGCTTTTTTCTCATACTTATCGCCAAATTTATTACCAATTTTAGTTCCTAATACTGGTAATATAAAAGATATTATACCTATTAAAGAAATAGCTAAAACTAAATTTACTTTGAAAAATGCAAAAGTAATTCCAACCGCTAAAGCATCTATACTAGTTGCTACTGCTAAAACAAGCATCGTTTTAAAACTTACATCATCATCACTTTTTTCTTCTTTATTACTAAAAGCTTCTTTTATCATATTTCCACCAATAATAGAAAGTAAAATAAAAGCAATCCAATGGTCAATACTTGTAACAAAACTTTCAAATGTAGTGCCCAGAAAATATCCGATTGTAGGCATTAAAGCTTGAAATCCGCCAAACCATAAACCTATGATGCATGCTTTTTTCCAATTCATTTTTTTCATTGAAATTCCCTTACATATCGATACCGTAAAAGCATCCATTGCAAGTCCAATACTTAATAATAATAATTCAACAGTTCCCATTTTGATTATCTCCTATATTTAAAATAATATTATTAAATAAACTAAATATGCAATGAAATATATTATTCCATTCATTCTGCTCATTTCATTTTTAGGTGGTATAATCGGGAAAATGGCAAGTACAATTGTTGATATTAGCAATATTGTTAAATCAAAATTATAGCTTACATTGAAAACTATTGGTTTTATTAAAGATGATACACCAATAATTAGTAACATATTAAATATATTTGAACCAATAATATTTCCAATAGCTATATCACTATTTCCTTTTATTGCAGCTGTTACACTTGTTACTAGTTCTGGTAAACTTGTACCAATAGCAAGAATTGTTAGACTTATGATTTTTTCGCTTAAATTAAACTGTTTAGCAACAACTACAGCATTATTAACTGTTAAATCTCCACCAACTTTAAGTGCAATAATTCCCAATATAACTAAAATAATATTTTTGATTGTTTTAGTTTCTGATGTATGTACTGAAATATCCAAGACTTCCTTTTGACTTTCTTTTTTTGCCATATATATTGTATACCCAATAAATAAACAAAATAAAATTAGCAATATAACAGCTTCGATTCTAGAAATTGTATTTGCAGTATTGCAAAAAATCATTAAAATAATTGTGAAAAACAAACACATTGGTATTTCATATCTTTTTGTTTCTGATTGAAAAAATACAGGCTTTATTATTGAAGAAATTCCTAAAATAAGCAATAAATTACTTAAATTACTGCCTATTACATTTCCAATAGCCATATCAGAATATCCATCAATTGCTGATGTTATACTTACAAATAGTTCTGGCATAGAAGTTCCAATTGAAACTATAGTTAAACCTATAATGATTTCTGGAATATGAAATTTTTTAGCAATTCCACTTGAACCATCAACTAACCAATCTGCACCTAATATTAAAAGTGCAAAACCAGC
>CAKPLX010000037.1 GCA_934167785.1 uncultured Bacilli bacterium | reverse complement strand
TGGTTTAGTGTGTCACTTTTTTAATGCAATAAAATAGTGAGTGTTTTTCTTAACACCCACTAAATATTATAGAACCATATTTTTGATCAGTATTTTTTTTATTGAAGAAGGTTTTATGCAATTTATCTAGAATAATATAAGTAGAGGAGGAAAAAGATGAAAAAAATAAATTCAAGAGGAAAAAGAAAATTGTATAGAACATTTTGGAATTTGGGGGTGGTAGTGTTTTTAATTTTTTTAGGAACAAGAATGCTTCGAGTTGATGCAGGAATGAATGATTCTAAATTGGAAAAAAATCGATTGGAAGGAGTTTATGCGATTAGTCGGTTTAATGGGGAGGAACATTTATATTATTTAAATATGTATACTTTAAATGGTATTGTTTCTTATTGTGTTGAACTTGGAAAGGATATTACAACAGAATGGTATCATTCAACAGAGGATTTCGGTATTTCATCGTTATCTTTAGAAGAAAAAGAATATGTGCAATCTATTTCTTATTTTGGTTATTTATATCCTGGTCATGAAAGCTATTTATATTACATGGCTGCTCAAGAATTGATATGGGAACGTTTGAGTGGTGCTGTTATTGAATGGACTAATGTGTTGGATAAAAATGGTCCTAGAATTAATATTGAACAATATAAGAAGGAAATTCTTGATTTACAGAAATGGTATTATAATAAAGTGGAATTAGATGTTTCTGAACATTCTTTTTATTCAATTGATTCTGTTGAGACAATTTATACTAAAAGCGGTGAGTTAGATTTGTATGAAATTGTTGATAGTGGATATGTTGAGGCATGGACTGAAGGAAGTATTTTAAAGATAAAGACTTCACCGGATTATGTTGGGCGAAATAAAATTGTTTTAAAGAAAAAAGGAATATATCCAAGAAAAAGTCGATTTTATTATTATGATGGTTCTCAATGTTTGGTTTCTGTAGGCAACTTTTTAGATGATACTGTAGAATTATCTTTTTCTATTGTTGGAAAATCACTTCAATTTCAGGTGATTGATGGAGAGACAAAAATGGCGATTCCTGTAGGACAAGCTACCTTTAAGGGAGCTACTTACGATATTTATAATGATAATCAAGAAAAAATTGATCAAGGAATTGCTGATGAAAATGGGCGTTTTGTGATTGATAACTTGGGGTATGGGAATTATTTTCTAAAACAGGTTTGTGAAAGTGATGGTTATTTATTGAACCCTGATGAATTTTCCGTTTCTTTTTTAGGAGAAAATGATCCTGTTTTATTAGAGGAATACCCATATTATCGCAATGTTAATATTTATAAAAAGTATAATTTTGAAAATAGTGGTCAACTAAAGGAAGAGGAAAATGTTACTTTTGAAGTTGTTGGTGATGATGGAAAAAGTTATGGAATAGTTGAAACGAATGATAAAGGTGTAGCTTCAATAAGATTACCTTATGGTTTGTATACAATTTATCAAAGAAATACTTTATTTGGTTATGAAAAGATATCTCCTACTGCTTTTAGTATTACGGAATATTCTACTCAAAATATGGGAATTCATTTTGTTGATGATTATATTGTTTGTAAAATTAAGTTATTATTATTTTCTGAAGAAAAGAAAAAAAGAATTTATCAATCTGGTTTTTCTTATAAAATTTTTGATTTGATTAAGAATAAATATTTAGAAGTTGATTCCAAATATTTATTTAGTACAAACGAGAATGGAGAATTATTATTTCCAATGGAACTTGGATATGGTAAGTATCGTATAGAAGAAGTGAATGTTTCAAATGGCTATTTATTTCAAAATCAAATTTTTGATATTGAGCTAAACGATGATGCTAATTTAGAAAGAGTGGGCAAGTATTTACAATATAATTTGGAAGTAAATGAAAAAGTATTAATGGGAAATGTCTTAGTTTCAACTTTAGAAGAAATTTTTGAAGTGAATAATAATGGTTATTCTTATAAAAAATCTATCCGACCAAATAGAAAATTAAATTTATTTGTTCAAAATGATATTTATGTTGATAATGATGTTTTATATCATAAGGGAGATGAAATTGATAATATTTTTACAGATGACATTGGTAAAAATAAAATACCTTTATATTTAGGGGATTATTGTTTGATTGATGGAGAGATAAATGAGAAAAAGTGCTTTTCGTTAAAGGATAGTGGAAATAGTACTAAAAATATTGAAATTTCTCTAGATTTTTTAAAAATTATTCCTAGAATGAATATTTTTTATCATAATGAATCTGGTGAAAAAGAGGCTATTGGGGGGACTACTGTAGATGTTATCAACAGTAGTGGAAAAATAATTTATACAGGTATTACAGCAGATGATGGTAATTTATTGATTGAAAATTTACCTTCTGGGAATTATTGTTTTCATCAAAAAAAGATTGATAGGAAATATTTTATTAATTATGATCAACAATGTATTGAGATTGATTCTTCTAAAAAAGTATGGGATATTTATGCTATTAATAAAAGAAGTTCTACTATAGTGTTTCTTCCTGATACTTTAGAGAAAGCAAATAATATAGGGAAAGGTATTATTTTTATTTTAGTTATCTTTTTTGGAGGTTTTGCTTATAAAAAAATTGCTATTTATCGTCGGCGTTAGTCTTTTTGTTATAGTTTTTTTTAGGAGAAATACTGATGAAACTCATCAACTTAAGAATATTTCTTTTTTTGTCCCTGAAGTAAAAAGTAGAAAAGCTTCTAAAAATCAATATTTATTGAAATTGGAAATTCCTAGTATAGGGTTTAGTGATTTTATTTATTCAAAAGAAAATAAATTAAATAATGTTAATTATCACGTTGCATTACTAAGAGAAAGTGATGTTGAGCGTAATCTTTATTATTTTGCTGGTCATTCGGGGAATGGAAGATATAGTTATTTTAATGATTTAATTTATATTCATAATGGTGATATAATTTTGGTTGATTTATTTTATAAAAAATTGTACTATAAGGTTAATTTTATATATTTTATAGACAAAGTAGGTTATATGTTTTCTGATTCAAAGGAAGATACATTATATTTGATTACTTGTAGTTTAAGTGATAAGAAAAAACAGTTGATTATTGAAGCACAGTTGACATAATTTATTATTATTTTTTAGATATTGTTTATTTTAATGGACATTTTAATTAATTAGTTGTTATAATTTATTTGGTGATAAAATGAGTAAAATAATGGAAAATTTAAAATTAAGAGCAAAACAAAATAAAAAAACAATTGTTCTTCCGGAGACTATGGATCGAAGAGTTTTAGAAGCTGCTGAGATCATTTTAAATGAAAATATTGCAGATATTATTTTAGTGGGAAAGAAAGAAGAGATTGAAAATAATAGTAAAGATTTAAATCTTTGTGGTTCTAAAATTATTGATCCTTTTACAGACGAATTAACAGGTGAGTTGCAAAAACAATTATATTTGCTTCGAAAAGAAAAGGGAATGACAGAGGAAGAAGCATATCGTTTACTAACAACTGATTATATGTATTATGCTTGTATGTTAGTAAAACTAGGGTATGCGGATGGTGCTGTATCAGGTGCGTGTCATTCTACTTCAAATACTTTGCGTCCAGCTTTACAAATATTAAAGACAAAGCCAGGAGTTAAATTGGTTTCAGCATTCTTTTTGATGGTTGTTCCTAATTGTCATTATGGGGATAATGGAACATTTCTATTTGCAGATTCTGGTTTAGAACAAAATCCTGATTCAGATAAACTTTCTTATATTGCTGGATCTAGTGCTGATTCTTTTCAATTGTTGACAGAACATGAGCCGATTGTTGCAATGCTTTCACATTCTACAAAGGGGAGTGCTAAACATGCTGATGTTGATAAGGTAGTAGAAGCTACTAAATTAGCAAAAGAGAGATTTCCTAAATATAAAATTGATGGGGAATTACAGTTAGATGCTGCTATTGTTCCTGAAGTTGCTCGATCTAAGGCTGGAGAAAGTGAAGTTGCAGGAAGTGCTAATGTTTTGATTTTCCCTGATTTAGATGCTGGAAATATTGGATATAAACTTGTACAAAGATTAGCTAATGCTGAGGCATATGGACCAATTTGTCAAGGAATAGCTAAACCAGTGAATGATTTATCAAGAGGATGTAGTGTTTCAGATATTGTTGGAGCTGTTGCTATTACTGCTGTTCAAGCTATAGGAAAATAATTATTATTTGTTTTATGAAAAATGCTAAGATAACTTAGTGTTTTTTTTCTTGTTAAAATACTTGAATATATGTAAAAAAAAAGATATACTTATAGATAAGAAGAGTAGGAGGAGCTTATGAGAAAGAAACTTCATTTAAAAGATGCTGCTATTAGTAAAAAAGAGGTTATTTTTAGAAAAAAGTGTTCTATTGATAAAAAGAAAGGAAAAAAATTATTAAGTAAAGAAAATTTTATTTATTTATTTATCGTTCTTATTAATATCGTTTTTACTATATATATTGCTCAAAAGACATCAATTCATTATGCTAAGGTTTTAGGAAATAATATATTAGTTACAAATAATTTGTATATGTTTTTTGGAAGAAAATATGTGAATTTGTTAATTATAGGATTCTTTTCTTTATATACCATTTTAATTAGAAAGTTCATTTTAAAAAGAAAAAATAAGTTAAGTACGTTTTTTTTCATTCTTTTGTTCTATTTTTTACTTGATATTTTGTTATTTTATATTTTTACAAAGCGTATTTTTTAGGAGGGATGTATGAGAAATATTTATGATTATACTTTAAATGACTTAGAAGATTATTTTATTTCGGCTGGAAATAAAAAATTTCGAGCAGGTCAGATCTATGATTTTTTGTATAAAAAAAGGCTGGATGATCCATTTTTGATGAATAACATTGGAAAAGATGCTCAAAAATTACTTTCTGAAAATTTTTCTTTTGCTAAGATTAAAATGTTGAAAAAACAAGAGGATACTGATGTTTCTAAGTATTTATTTGAATTATTAGATGGAGAAAGAATAGAGTCAGTAGTAATGTTTCACGATTATGGAACTAGTATATGTGTTTCTAGTCAAGTGGGATGTAATATGGGATGTCGTTTTTGTGAAAGTGGTCGTTTAAAAAAAGTCCGTAATTTAGAAGCTTATGAAATCGTTCAGCAAATATTATTAATTGAAGCAGATATTGGAAAAAAAATTACGCATGTAGTTGTAATGGGAATTGGAGAGCCAATGGATAATTATGATAATGTTATGCGCTTTATAAAAATTATCAATAATGGTAAAGGACTTGCAATAGGTTCGCGTCATATTACGGTTTCTACTTGTGGAATTATTCCTGGGATTGAAAAGTTCATGAAGGAAGATGGACAGGTAAATTTAGCAATTAGTTTGCATGCTCCAAATGATGATATTCGTAAACAAATTATGCCTATTTCTTTTGCTTATGATATGGATAGTTTGTTGAAGGTAATTAATGAATATGTAAATAAGACTAATCGTCGGGTTACTATTGAATATATTATGTTATCTGGAATTAATGATAGTAATGAGTGTGCTATGGAACTTGCAAAAAAATTAAAAGGACTTCTTTGTTATGTTAATTTAATTCCTTATAATGAAACAGAAAATATTGGTTATAAACGTTCAAAAAAAGCACAAATTTTAAAATTTTATGATATACTCAAAAAAGAAAATATCAATGTTACAATTCGAAGGGAATTTGGTGGAAAAGTAGATGCTGCTTGTGGGCAATTACGGGCAAATACGTTGAGGAAGGGAGAAGTTTAATGGAAACTTTTTATTTAACTGATACAGGAAAAGTTAGAGATCATAATGAAGATAACGTTATTATTTTAAACAATGATCATAATGAATTTTTGTTGGCAGTTGCTGATGGAATGGGAGGACATAAAGCAGGAGAAGTTGCTAGTGCGATTGTTATTAATCATTTGACGGAAGAGTTTTATAATTTAGATTCTATTGGAAGTAAAGATAATGCTATTGAATTTTTGAGAAATATTGTTATTGAAATGAATAAAAAAATTTTTGAATATACAAAGGAGAATCCTGATAGTAAGGGAATGGGAACAACTTTTGTTTGTGCTATAAAAACAGAGGATTATCTTCTTTATGGAAATATTGGAGATAGTTCTGGTTTTGTTATAAAAAATCATAAGTTGCATAAGGTTACCAAGGATCATACTTTAGTTAATTTATTGGTATCTACGGGAGAACTTACTCCAGAAGAAGCTAAATATCATCCTAGGAAAAATGTATTGATGAGAGCTTTAGGAGCAAATGATCCAATAGAAATTGATATTTTCGATGTAGATATTAAAAATGATGGTATTCTTCTTTGTAGTGATGGACTTACTAATATGATTACAGAAGAGCAAATAGAAAGGGTTTTAAATGAAGAAGTTAGCGCTGAAGGGGCAGTAGAAAAACTTATTCGTAAAGCAAATGCTAGAGGAGGAAATGACAATATAAGTGTTGCCTATTTAAAAAGAGAAAGCGGTGATGTGTGATGTTATCAAAAGGTCAAGTAATTAATGAACGTTATGAAATTTTAAAATCAATTGGTGAAGGTGGAATGGCAAATGTTTATCTGGCACATGATAAGATATTAGATCGTGATGTTGCTATTAAAGTTTTGCGTGGAGATTTAGAAAATAATGAAAAATTTATTCGAAGATTTCAAAGAGAAGCAAAGAGTGTTTCTGATTTGTCACATCCTAATATTGTTGAAGTTTATGATGTTGGAGAAGAAGATGGTCAACATTATATTGTAATGGAATATATAGATGGAAAAACCTTAAAACAACTTATTCAAAAGCGTGGTGCTTTGACTGTACCTGAAGTTATTGATATTATGGCTCAACTTACAGATGGGCTTGCACAGGCTCATGATGCTTATATTATTCATCGTGATATTAAACCACAAAATATTATGATTTTAGATAATGGTATGATAAAAATTACTGATTTTGGAATTGCTATGTCTATGAATGCTACGCAACTTACACAAACTAATTCTGTAATGGGGAGTGTTCATTATTTACCTCCAGAACAAGCAAGTGGTAAAGGGGCTACAACGAAAAGTGATATTTACTCTGCGGGAATTTTAATGTATGAGTTACTTACTGGAAGTGTTCCTTTCAAAGGAGATAATGCGGTTGAAATTGCTTTGAAGCAGATGAAGGAGAGAATTCCTAGTATTCGTAGGCAAAATCCACTTGTACCACAAAGTGTAGAAAATATTGTTTTAAAAGCTACTGCAAAAAATCCAAAAAATCGTTATGATAATATTCATGAGATGCATGATGATATTGTTCATGCTTTAGATGAAGATAAACAAAATGAAATGAAATATCATTTTCCTTATCCAGAGAGTGAATTGGATGAAAGTAGGGCTATTCCCATTAAAGAAGCTCCTGTTTCTAAAACCAGTGTAAAAGAAGTTGAGGCACCTGTTGGTGATGAACCTGCCCTAAATAATACTTCTAGAAAACGAGAAAAAAAGAAAATGACTAGAATTCAGATTTTAGTTTTGATCGGGTTAATTATTATTTTATTTTTATCCGGTGTTTTGATTTTTTTGAATCATCGAAATAATACAAAAGTAATTATTGTACCAAATGTTGTTAATCAAAAAGTTGATAAAGCTATTGATACTTTAACTAAAAAAGGGTTTAAATATGAAGTAAAAAAAGAAGCTAGTGATAAAATTAAAAAGGGTTATGTTATTGAAACACAGCCTAGTGCTGGATCTAGTAAAAGAAAGGGAAGTATTATTACTATTTTAGAATCTACTGGTTTTGCTGATGTAGTTTTAAAAGATTATACAGATCAAAATGCTAATTCTTTGAAAGAATCCTTGGAAAAATTAGGGTTGAAGGTTACTATTGAGAAGAAAGAAGTTAAGTCTCCTAAAGATTATGTTGGTAAATTAGGTACTGTAATTGATCAAAGTCCTAAGTATGATGCTAATGAGGAAGTAAAAATGAAAAAAGGAGATGAAATTACTTTATATGTTCCTGATATTTATGAAAATTATCCAGAAATGTCTACGGAAGGATGGACTTTATCTAAGGCAGAGGAGTTTTCTAGTCAATATGGATTATCTCTTGTAGTAAAAGATAAAAAAGGCAATGCTATTAGTGATTATAGTAATTATTTAGATAAGGCTATCACTGGTCAAAATCGGACAGGAAAAATTGCTACTGGGGTTCAATTTACAGTTACGATTGATGTTGATATGACAACTTATAATTTAAATATTAATTATATTAATAAGGATGATGGTATTACAATTAAAAATGATAAGAAGACGAAAAAAGATGGAGATTCCGGAGTTTATAGTTGTGATGCAATTACTGGTTATGCTCTTGTAACAAAGGATCCTATTAGTTATCGGATTAATGGATCAGATGTAAAGATAGAATGTTATTATACACAGAAAACAACTTCAAGTAATGATAATACTAATTCAACTGATGGAGAGTAAGGGGGAAATATGGAAGGATTAATTATTAAAAATATTAGTAATGACTATGTAGTAAAATCAAATGAAAAAAATTATTTGTGCAAACCTAGGGGAAAGTTTCGTTATCATGGACTTTCTCCTTTGGTGGGTGATATTGTTACTTTTGATGAAAAAGAAGGATATTTATTAAGCATTCATTCTCGAAAAAATGAACTTGTTCGTCCTAGTGTATCTAATGTTGATCAAGCTATTGTTGTTGCTAGTGTTAAAAATCCTGATTTAGATACTTATTTATTAGATAAATTACTTACTGTGATTAGTTATAATAAGATTGAACCTTTAATTTGTTTTACTAAAGTAGATTTGCTTAATGATTGGGAGAAGAAAAAATTACAGGAATATATTGATTATTATAAAAAAATTGGTTATTTGGTTGTAACGAATGAATCAGTTGAGGAATTTGCGACAATTTTAGCTCATAAAATTACAGTACTTACTGGGCAATCTGGTGCTGGAAAAAGCAGCTTGTTAAATAAAATATCACCTAATTTAGATTTAAAGACTAATGAAATATCTTATGCATTAAATCGGGGAAAACATACAACTAGACATGTGGAATTATATGAAGTAATGGATGGATATGTGGTGGATACGCCTGGATTTTCAAATGTAGACTTTCATGGTATGGATAAATATGCTATTCGAGATAATATGAATGAAATATTTTCTGGGTTAGAATATTGTAAATATCGTGATTGTATGCATATTAAAGAAGATGGCTGTTATATTCGAAAAATGGTTATAGATGGAAATATTTTAAACAGTCGCTATGAAAATTATGTTCGTTTTATTAAGGATAAAGAGGGGGAAAGAGAATGAAAATTTCGGCTTCAATATTAGATGCAAAGAATCGGGTACTTGCTGTTCAAAAATTGAATAACACTGACGTTAGTTCAATTCATATTGATGTAATGGATGGGAAAATGGTGGATAATATTCAATTTCAAGATAAGAGTGAAATTCAAAAAATAAGTGAAGTTTCGATAAAACCTCTTCAAATTCATTTGATGGTAGAGGATGTACTCTTTTTTGTTGAACAGTTTATTGAATTGGATGTTGAGATGATTATTTTTCATTTGGAAACCTCTCAAGATATTTTAAAAATTATTGACAAGATTCACTCTGTTGGGATTGGGGTTGGGATAGCTATTTGTCCTGATACTGATATGAGAAAAGTGATCCCTTATTTAGATAAAATTGAGATGGTTCTTTTTATGAGTGTTGTTCCTGGTAAGGGTGGTCAACCGTTTATTCTTGAAACAGAAAATAAAATTAACTGGTTAAAAAATTATATTGATGAAAAAAAACAGTCTGTCATGATAGGTGTGGATGGTGGAATTAATGATCACACGATTTCTTATGTTCAAAGAGCAGATGTTGCTATATCTGGTTCATATATTATTCAGTCTAATAATTATCAACAAAGTATTTATCAATTGTTAAAATAAAAAAAGCATCCATTTGAAGTGATAAAATAAATGTAGACAGTCTAAAAAAGACACAGTCTACATTTTTTTGTTATCATAAATAAAAAAGG
>CAKPLX010000036.1 GCA_934167785.1 uncultured Bacilli bacterium | reverse complement strand
ATTAAGTTTTTAACTTAATAAAGAAAAGGAGAATACAATGGAAAAATTAAGAAGAAACAAAGGAATAACACTAGTAGCACTAGTAATTACAATCATTATTTTATTAATACTTGCATGGATAAGCATCCAAGCAATAACAAATACAGGATTATTTGCAAATACAAAAAGAGCAAAAGAAAAATCAATGGAAGGACAACTAAAAGAAGAAATAAGTTTAGCAATACAAGATATAGAAGTAGAAGAAATATCAAAAGGAAATGGAGTAACATTAGAAACATTAGCAGGAGGACAACTAGAAAATAAATTAAAAGATATAACAGCAGAATTAGATGATGACAAAATTAATGGAGAATATAGTGGATATGAGTATACAATAGATTCAAAATTTAATGTAAAAATAGAAAATAAAGTTACAGGGATAAGTTTGAAATTTGAACTTAATAATGATAAAGAATACACAAATGAAAAAATAATACTTACAGTAAAAGCATCATCAACAGAAGGAGATATAACAGGAATACAAGAAGCACAGGCAAGCGGCCTAAAGAAAAATGAAGATGGAACATATACTATAACAGAAAATGGAAGATATGAATTTACAGCAACAGATAGTAAAGGAAATACAAAAACAAAAGAAATAACTGTAAAAAAAATAGACAAATTAGTGCCATCAAAAGTTGAAGTGAAAGCAACAGGAATATCATTAAAAAGTTTTTCAGTACAGGTAATAGCAGAAGATGCTGCTGCAGATGAAAAAAATAGTCAAAGCGGAATAGCAAAATATGAATATTATATTAAAGAAACAGAATCAACTGGTGATTATACAAAAAGTGAATCAAACAGCGTGGAAAAAGAATATACAGAATTGGAAATAGGAAAAAAATATTCAATATATGTAAGAGCATATGATAAAGCAAATAATTATAAAGACTCAGCTATTACTGAAGTAGAAACATTAAAAACTCCAGCACCGGCAATTGCAAAAATAACATTTAATGAAACTAATTCTACAGTGAAAGCATTAGATTATCCAATATTAACATTAAATGGAATTATGAATTGTGAGGTTATTCCAAATGATGGGGAGAATGTAAAAATTGAAATGACATCGTCTGCACCATCAGATAGTACTTATTACTACAGTTTGGATGGTGGAATAACATGGAATTTATATACTGAAGTAGTTGAAACACAATATGTAGGTGATAACAAAATAAAAACAAAATCAGTATATAATAATGATTCTAGTATGGAATCTGAAATATATACAGTAAAGAACTATAAAAAAGATTTAAATTATGTATGTACAGCAACTGATGCAATAAGTAGTTTAACATATGATGGAAAATATGATAGCTATCAAACACAAGAACAGCGTTATAGATATATAAAAGTTGAACCAGAATGTTGGAAAAAATATTTAAGTATTTATGCTAATGCAAGAAGTGGTCGTGGTCATAGTGTGTTTTATAAGAATAATAAATCTACAGTAATACAAATGGGGTGGGTTTCTAATTTGAGTGGATGCAGTGGAGATAGTTTAAAAACTAAGAGTATTAAAATACCAGAAGATACTTATTATATAGCTTTAGGGAGAGGGACTCAGTGGGAAGACGAGTATTATAATATTTATGAGATATTTTTTAGTAATGAGAGCTTAAATGGAAAAAATTTCTAAAAGTTTATAAATAAAATGAAAAAAGATTAGAGATTAGAGAACAAACTCTAATCTCTTTGTAATATGTACTAAATCGCTAGCGCGGTGGTCATAAATAAAAAAGAAGAAATAACAAGTTAAATACTTGAAAAAATATAAATTACCCCTTAAAATATAATTATGTAAAGCAATTTGCAAATAAATTTTAAGTGGGTTTTGTTTATGACAAACAAAGAATTATTAGAAAAATTACAAGAAGATATGGAACTTCGACGGATATTCAAAGTACAGTTATTATCACAAAGGAAAAGAAATAATAGAATATTTTAGCAAACCAATGGAAGAAGTAACCACGAAAGAATTAAGAAATTATTTATTAAAATATTTAAAAGAAGAAAGAAGGTTAAGTTCAAGGAGCATAAATTATTACAACAGTATAATAAGGTTTATATATGATGTAGTATTAGATAAGCCAATAAATCAAAAGCAAATACCGATGTTAAAAAGAAAAAGAAGATTACCGAAGATATTAAGTGAAGAAGAACTTAATGTCTTTTTTGATGCGTGTGAGAATTATGAATATAAAACAATATTCATGTTGATATATGGATCAGGACTTAGAATATCGGAAGCAACAAATTTAAGAATAGAAGATGTAGATAGTAAGGAAATGAGATTATTTGTACGAAATGGAAAAGGAGAATGAGAAAGATATACGGTGTTACCAAAAGTCAGTTTAGAAATGTTAAGAAAATATTATCAAATGAATAAGCCGAAACATCCAGAAGGATATATGTTTTTAAATGAAGAAGGAAATCCATTAAAAGTTGAGAGATTAAGAGAATTTTTTAGAAGGTATAGAAGAAAAGCATAAAATGATGTCACACGTAGCCAAAGCAATGGGAGCAATAGAAAAATGTAGAACAGGGGAATTAGGAGCACATGAAGAAGTATGTGACAATTATAAGCGGAGATATACTTAATGTTTATCTATCAACGAACGATGAAATTATACCAGATAGTATAATACTTACATACACAAAACTAGACTCTTAATTAATTCTTTTTTCCTATTTATATTGCTATTTTACGCCATAAGTGATAAAATACCGGTATAAAAATAAAATGGGAGGACTAAAAGGATGTATGAAAGAAGTGCAATAGTATTAGAAAAATATTTCAACAAAGTATTTGGATTTAATGAGAGCAATAATTTAAAAAAATTATATAACAGCTATAAAACAATAATAGAAGAAACCTGCAAATATCAAGAAATAATTGAAGAAGAAGAAAAAGTAATAGAACAATTTGATCAAATAGCAAATGAAATTAGAAGCATACAACAAGAACAAAAAAAGCTATATAAATCTAATATAAAACTCGAAGAAGATAGAAATAAATTATTTGATGATTTAGATGAAGAGCCAGCACTTCTAGAAAAAAAATTAGAAAAAATAGGACAAACAATTTTAAGCAATAACGAACGTTTAGAAGAATTAAAAAATGGATTTATAAATAGTTTAAAGGAATTTAATGAAAGACAAAAAGAAAGAAACAAATGCTCAAAATCAAGAAGACTAGAAGAAAGTGCACATATTCAGTTAATAGAAGAAGTAAGAAAAGAATTGCAAGAAATTGATGTTAGCGGAATAAAAGAATTAAAGCAATTTGCGACGGCAGAAACTTTGGATGATATGAAAAAAGAAATTGCAGAAATAATGATAAACAATGGTAGAGATGAGAAAGTAAAATTCAATGAAGACGTAGTTGAAAAATCCGTAAATGCAAGAACTCAAATAGCACAAAAAGAAGCAGAATCATACATTGCAATATATGATAAAACCAGAAGACTATTAAATGAAATTGAAAATGAAGATATCAAACTAGACAAATATCAAAAAACATTAAGAGATGTTTCAGTAAAACTAGAATTTTTAAAAGCAGAAAAAGAATATATTGTTAGTTTCTTAGATAATGAAAGAATGACAGCAATAAACGGCTTAAAAGCACATAAAGTAATGATGGCAGAGGCTTGCGAAAAATTCGAATTAGATATAGATCAATTTGGAAATTTATATCAATTAGTATTAAGAGAAATTGCTGGAAAATCAACCAAAAAAGCTTATAATGAACTATACAATAAAGAATATTTGAAAAATATCGAAGAGAAAGAGAAAAATTTTGAAGAAGCAATTAATAACATAAAATTAAAGGCGGGAACAATAATCAATTCAAATTATTGGAGAATTGATGGAATTAAAAATATATATGAAGTCTTCCAAGATGAAATAACAACAAAATTTGGAAAGGATTTATCAGAGTATCAATTAGAAGAACTTGAAGATGAAATCGAAGAAGAACCAGAAGAACAAACATATTATAAATCAAACGAAGATATTAATGAAAACGATGAAGATTTACTTTCATACGATTTTCCGGAAGATGATGAAGATGAGTTAGAAGATGATGAAGAAGAATATTTTGACGATGATGAAGAAGAAGAGTACGAAGAAGATGAAGAAGACGAAGATGACTATGATGAATATGATGAAGAGGATGACTATGATTATGATGTTGATGATGATGACATGGAAGAAGAAAAAGATGAAGATGAAAATGAAGAAATCGATGATGATTTAGACGAAGATTATGAAGATATATATGATTTCGATTATGACGAAGACGACGAAGATGAAGAAGAAAAGGAAGCTGACGAAGAAAAATATTTTGATGATGATAATGATTATGATGATGAAGATAGTAAAAAAACAGAAGAGAAAATTAAACATGAAAAAGTATTATTAAATAAAAAAGAAAAAGTTTCTCAAAAAAATAAAAATTCAAAGGGATTATTTAATAAATTTTTTAAAGATAAAAATAAATAGTAGAAGATTAAAGAATAAAGTGTAAAAATACACTTTATTTTTTTACACTATTTATCCCAAATAGCCCACATAATTATTCGTTGACAAATTATGTAAAATGTGCTAAAATTGCCTACGTAACAAAGTAACTTAAGTCTTTTTATTGAACTCAATAAAAGAAAGGAGAAAAAATGAAAAAAGTAGCTGTTATAACAGGTTGCAACAGAGGGGCAGGTGAAGGAATTCGGAATCAACTATTAAAGGCAGGGTATCATGTATATGGAATAAATCGAACTTCGACGAAAGATGTCGAAAAAATCGATTCTTATACTGAATACATCTGTGATGTTTCAAATGCTGAAAAAGTAAAAGAAGTATGTGAAAACATTAAAGAACCAATTAATTTACTGGTACTAAATGCAGGAATTCGTAAGTTTGGCAAAATTTCTGAATTGTCAATCGAAGATTTTTCTTATTCAGTTGATGTAAATTTAAAAGGACCATTTTATGTTGTAACATATTTATTGGAACACGTAAAAGAAGCTAAAGGTAATATTGTTTTTATTGGCTCACACGCAGGGAGATACCCATTCGGATTAGGCGCAGCATATTGCAGTAGCAAAAGAGGAGTGGAAGCACTTGCGGAATGTTTGATGGAAGAAGTAAGAAGAGAAGGTGTTAAAGTAATACATGTATCTTTAGGAGCTATTAAAAACAGAAATCACGGTTATGAAGAAGAATGGAAAATTAAGCCGGAAGAAATTGGCAATGCAATTTTAAAATTGGTCGATATGCCGGAGAATTTACTTTTAAGTGACATCAACTTAAGACCTCAGTCACCAAAACAATTGGAAATTGAAGGAATTGAACTTATGCAGTATAAATAGGAGGAGACATTATGAAAATAATAAAATGCAACAATAGTATAGCAATTGAAAAAACAGAAACATTTATGGAAAACATATCACCAAATGAGGACATTATAGTAGAAACCGTAAATGCTTTTGGAGATAAGTTTAACAATCTTTCAGAATTAGAAGATTTAATGAGCATGAAAAATCCGCCACATCATCATCCTTTAACAGGACCTATATATGTTAATGGTGCACAGCCAGGAGATTTTTTGAAAGTTCATATTGAAAAAATTGAAATCAAAGAAATGGCACAAATGCTTTCAAAAAGTGCAGGAATTATGCCTTTAGAAAAGGATGACGACTTTGATTTTAGCAGTAGATTTCCGGTTGTTGCATATATAAAAGATGATGAACGAAATCTACAGTATTTAAAAAATCAATTGAGATTGGTTGCGACACCTTGCATTGGTATGATAGCCACTATGCCTAAAGAAGGAAAGATAAAAACAGGGCATATTGGAGAAACTGGAGGAAATTTTGATAATCCATTTATTTCCGAAGGTGTAGATATATATTTACCTGTTGAGGTAGAAGGTGCAGGTTTGTATATTGGAGATGTTCATGCAAAACAGGCGTATGGTGAGCTGAGTGGGATTGCTTTAGAGGCGAGTAGTAATGTTAAAATTAAAGTTAGCATTCTCAAGCCATGGATTCCATTTGAAAAAAATCCTATATTTATCATGGGAAAAGAACCGCTCACAAAGCAGGATTCGTTAGCCGTTATTGGAATTGGAAAAAATTTTAAAAATGGTGATGAAGCAGTTAGAGACGCCTTTTTGAAAACAATTGAAGTTGTAAAAAGGTTAAAGCCAACAATTCCTGAAATGATGATAAGATCTTTACTTTCTCTTATAGGAAATTCGATGGCGGGACAAGCGTATTCAAATACATCTGAATCAACCAGTCAGATTTTGCTTACAAAAGAAGCATTGAACTCAATCTACAGCACTGAAAATCCGGATATATTGAAAGAATTAGAAATGTGTTTATTCAAAGAAGAAAACATAGAATCTAATGGAAAGATAATTATTACGGTAGGAGCTGTTAAAGGCAGATTACAGAAGGTATTGCATAAATACATTGAGTCATTAGGAATTAAAGTTCCGGAGATAAATCCTAGATTATTGGTTTATGACATTGAAACAGAAAAATTTATTTTAAGAATAAATCTGTTAAAATGGATAGACATTACTAAGAATTATGACAAGTTTGATCTTGTTATCTATGGAGCAGATAAATGGCTTGAAAACTCAAACAAAGCTTTTGTATCTTTAAAGCATTTTGAGCAAAATGACTGCAGAATGAGTATTTTAGTTCCAGAGGAACTTAAAGACTATCCATTAGCCTATTTTCTGAATAAAAAAATTGCAACAACATATCCTAACATTTTAAAACAGAATTATCAAATTAATGATAAAAACATTATTGAAATGGAAGGAAGTGTCGAGGCAAGCGTTAAAATTGGATGGGCAAATTCAATTTTTGATGTAGTAGAAACTGGAGAAACGGCACGTGTGAATGGACTTGTAGAACATACAGAGGTAGTAAAATTTGGAGCAGTTCTAGCAACTGCAAGAATTGATAAATTACCACTGTTTGTGAATCTGGGATTAATAAAACCAATTGAAAACAAAAAATGCATTGCATTTGATGGAATTGATGGCTCAGGAAAATCAACTTTAGCTAAAAGAGTGGTCCAAACAGGATTGTTTAAGAATTTACAGGTAGTTTTAGTTGAACCATTTTCAGGAAAAGTAGGAAAAGAAGCTTTTTCACTCTGGAAAGATAAAAAATATCTTTTATGGGCTGAAATTGTAGGAAAACAACATTGGTCTGCTAGAAATGTAGTAAATACAGTATATGATAGATCAATTCTTACAGCATTAGTTGATAACTTAGCAGAAAGTAAGGAACAGGCCTTAAAAGTAATAAAGGCATGGAAACCACTTCCTAATATATTGTTTTATTGTAAACTTGATGCAGAAACAGCACATAAAAGAAACCTTTTAAGAGAAAATCATGATGAATTTGAAGATTTAGAATCTTTAAAATATTATGAGAAAAAATACGAAGAAGCGGTCAATTTCCTGAAAGAAAATACCAATATGAAAATTGTAGAAGTAGATACTTCAAAATCGATGCAGGAAAACATAAACATAGTAAAGGAGACATTAGAACATGAAGGACTTAATTAAAAAATACCAGTACTTAAAGGAAATCGACTTTTCTAAATTAGAAGTCATTGCGGACGGAAAATCTAAAACAATATATGCTTTGGATGATGAAACTGCCATTATGTTTTACAAACCACATCTTAGAAGTGTAACCAATAAACGTGAGGGTATTATTGAAGGAACAGATGTATATAGAATGTATGCAACAATGTTTTTCTTAAATCTTATGGAGGAAAATAACATTCCGACAGAAAGAATAGAAGACAAGATTTTTAACATCAATGGAAAATTAGCAATCTTAATAAAACGTTGCAGACCAATTCCACTTGAATGGATTAGAAGATATTATGCAGCAGGTTCTATTGTTAGACTTTTTCCAACTTTTGTTAAAGAGGGACAGAAATTTGAACCACCACTTAATAAATATGATGCAAAAATTGATGTCAGCTTAACAGGTGGAATAGATGATCCGACAATGAATGAAAGCTATATTACAGGGCTTCACCTTATGACTAAAGAACAGTTTGATGAGGCAGACAAGATGCTTTCAAAAATCGGAGATATTTTAAGAAAAGTCTACGAAGATGCCGGAATTAAGTTGGTCGATTTGAAAATGGAGTTTGGACTCTTGAATGAGAGAATAATATTAATAGATGAACTCAGTCAGGATTGTATGAGAGCAAATGATATGGTAACAGGAGAAACTCTTACCAAAGATGCTTACAGACAGTGGAAAACTCCAGAAGAAGTATTAGCAACTTATGAAACATTCTTAGAAAGAATGTGTCCAAATTACAAAGAATTAGTAGTAACATTATAAAAAATGCAGTTAATGAAAGCAAATATAGCTTCATGGAAAGGACAAAATATGAAAGTAGATGTTATTGTAGGCGGTTTATATGGAGATGAAGGAAAGGGCAAAATTGTAAGTTACTTGGGAAATGTAAACAATTATGATTATGTTTTTCGAGTTAATGCTTCAACAAATGCCAGCCATTGTGTGCAGTTAGAAGGAAGCAATGACATTATTGTTACCAAGCAGCTTCCATCAGTTTTCTTTAACAAAGATGTAAAATTTGTTGTAGGACCGGGCGCAGTTCTTAATTTAAAAGCCTTAAAGGATGAAGTTTATGCTAGACCGGATGATTTAAAAAACAAGGTAAGCATTGCATCAACAATTTGCTTATTAATAGAGCCATATATAGAAAAAACGATAGGCTCTACAATATCAAAATCATTAGGAAGCACAAATCAGGGAACTGGTGTTGCTGTAGTAGCACGAACAAGAAGACATTGCTTAAGACTTTATGATGTCGAAAATTGTGTGAAAGGAAAATTAACAGTTAAAGAATTAGTAGAAAAGATTAATTTTACTTCTTTGGAAACTGATTTTGAATATTTTTCAAAGAAAGAAGAATCTTATTTTTTCAAAATTGCTGAAGATTTAATTAGTGAATACAAGGCAATTGTCGAAAAAATCGGAGAATTCTCTGTTGACTACACTCAGTTTTTAAATGCTATTCCGGAAGATAGTAAGATCTTGATTGAAGGTTGCAATGGTATTATGCTTGACAATCTTCATGGATTAAATCCGTATACAACAAGTGCATCAACGGCTGTAAATGCATTAATGAATGGAGCAAACATTTCTCCATATCATTTAAATGAAACATACATTATTTGTACAGGTTATTTCTGCTGCCTTAACAAAAGACCATTTTTAACAGAAATGGAAGATAAGGATGCGGAAAAAATCTACATTAACAATGATGAAGTGGATAATGCAGAAGGCATGAAACGTAGAATCGGTTGGTTTGATTTGCCGACCTTAAGAAAAGCACTTACTGGACATGAAGGTGCAAAACTGGTTATCAACAAGCTTGATATTATGAAAGATTTGGAGATAATAAAGATTTGCACAGAATACAGTCTTTCAGATGGAAGAATTGTTGAATATATGCCAGACAATTTACTGGAATTGCAGGGCGCAAAGCCGGTTTACCGTGAGTTTGAAGGCTGGGGAGATATCTCCCAGGCAACTTGTAAAGAGGAATTACCAAAAACTTTATTAGACTTCTTATCATATCTGGAAAAAGAAACGCATTTTGAAATTGCTTTTATAGGAAATGGGAGAGGACAGAATTCCGTAATCAGAATTTGTTAGTAAACAGTATAATAGCTAAAAAAATAGACAGGCTCAAATGAGTCTGTTTATTTTTTTAATAAATTAAATATAAAATTGTTATTTTGTGACCAAAATATTGAAAAAAATATTATAAAAATGTAAAATATATAAAAACAAATGATAATTGGAAGTGAAAAATATGACAAAAATAGGAAAAAAGTAGTAATAACTACTTGAATTTTTGAGTGTTATATGATATTATAAATAAAAATTTACAGGAGGTAAAAATTATGAATAGACAAAATCGTCGTCATCCAACTAGTCCTATGTTACCTGCTTTTTATGCTTCAAAAAAAAGCATTATTTCGGA
>CAKPLX010000035.1 GCA_934167785.1 uncultured Bacilli bacterium | reverse complement strand
TTTTCTAGTTCTTTCTTTTCTTCATCATTATCTAAATCTACGGTATCGTTAGAAACATTCATAAATTTTTTGGCATTGTAAGTTGTTAATGTTTGTAGGGCAAATTCATCTACATATTCAGTTAGATATAAAATTTCATAGCCTTTTTCTTTTATTCCTTCTACTTGAGGCATATTATCTACTTTATCTGTACTTTCTCCACAAGCATAATAAATGTTTTCTTGACCTTCTTTCATTCTTGAAACATATTCATCTAATGTAACTAATTTCTTTTCTGTTGAAGAATAGAACATTAATAGGTCTTTTAAATCATCTTTGTGAACACCATAATCTGCATAAACCCCAAATTTAATTTGCATACCAAATGTTTTGAAGAATGACTCATAAGTTTCTCTATCCTCTTTTAGCATAGTTTCTAATTCTTTTTTTATCTTCTTTTCAATACTTTTTGCGATTAATTTTAGAGAATGATTTTGCTGTAAAATCTCTCTTGAGATATTTAGAGAAATGTCTTCAGTATCAACAAGACCTTTTACAAAACTAAAGTAGTCTGGCAACAAATCAGCACATTTATCCATGATTAGAACTCCACTAGAATATAGTTGTAATCCTTTTTCATACTCTTTTGTATAAAAATCATATGGTAAGTGACTTGGAATATATAAAAGAGCATTATAACTACATTGTCCTTCTACTTTAGTATGAATTGTTTTTAATGGTTTGTCATAATCAAAAAATTTTGAACTATAGAAATTTTGATATTCCTCTTCTTTAATATCTTTTTTTTCTTTCTTCCATAACGGAATCATGCTATTAACTGTTTCTTCAACAATTTCTTTTTCATATTCATTTTCCGTTCCTTCTTTTAATTTAGAATGTTCTACCATCATTTTTATTGGATAACGAATATAATCTGAATACTTCTTTATAATTGATTCAATACGATAAGTATCTAAGAATTCACTATAATTTTCTTCTTCTGTATCTTCTTTAATTGTTAATGTAATGGTAGTACCAATTTCTTCTCTTTTTCCAGGCTTTATTTCGTACCCATCAGCTCCTTCACTTTTCCAAATATAAGATTTATCCGAATCAACTGATTTACTTTCTACTTTAATTTTATCACTAACCATAAAAGCAGAATAAAATCCTACACCAAATTGACCAATGATATCAACATCTTGACTATCCTTTTTCTCAAGCATCTTTTTAAAATCTAGGGAACCGCTTTTGGCAATTGTTCCTAAATTGTTCTCTAATTCTTCTTTGGTCATTCCACAACCATTATCGGAAATGATTAATTTTCTTTTTTCTTTATCAATATCAACATGGATAGCAAAGTCTTCTTTTTTGATATTTAGAGAAGTATCCGTTAAAGCACGATAGGATAATTTATCTATTGCATCACTAGCGTTAGATAATAATTCTCTTAAAAAAATTTCTTTATTTGTATAAATAGAATGAATCATTAAATCTAATAATTTTTTTGATTCAGCCTTAAATTGCTTTTTTTCTTTCTTTTCTTTTTTCTCTTTCTCTTTTTCCATAAATGTCCCTCATTTCTAGTTAAATTCTTAACTAACATTAATAATAGCACCTAAATTAGCAATTGTCAATTTATATTGCTAATTTAATAAAAATACTTCAAAAGAATTTTATTAATATTATCGTTTTAAGCAAGTACCTTTGGGCTATTCTTTATCAATCTTTACAAATCAATAATTTATGTTTAAAATGAATACAGGTGATTATTATGTTTCAGTATTCTTTAGATAATAAGAGATATCATACTCTTAACTATCATTATTATCAAAAATATCATTGTAAAGTAATTAAAATTAGTTTAAATGCTGGCTTTACTTGTCCTAATATTGATGGAAAAGTTGGCTATGGAGGATGTATTTATTGCTCTAAACTGGGTAGTGGTGATTTTGGTGGAGATGTTAATAAAAGTTTGAGTGAACAGTTCGATGAAATGAAAGAAAAGATTTCAAAGAAATGGCCAGATGGAAAATATATTGCTTATTTTCAAGCTCATACCAATACTTACGCTCCACTTGATATTTTAAAAGAAAAATATGAAAGTGTTCTTGATAAGAAAAATGTTGTTGGTATCGCTGTAGCGACTAGACCTGATGCTATTGAGGAAGAGGTTTTAGATTATTTAGAAGAGTTAAATCAAAAGGTCGATGTTACGGTAGAGCTTGGACTGCAAACTATTCATGAAAAAACGGCTAAATTGATTAATCGATGCCATAGTCTTGCACAATTTGAAGAAATGGTTGAAAAGTTAAAAAAAAGAAACCTAGAAGTAGTTGTCCATATTATTAATGGGCTTCCTTTTGAAACAAAAGAAATGATGATTGATACGGTAAAATACTTAAATGGATTAAATATTGATGGAATTAAAATTCATATGCTAAATATTATAAAAGATACTGCTTTAGCAAATTTATATTTCCAAAAACATTTTAAGGTTCTTTCTAAAGAGGAGTATATTGATGTTGTTATCCAGCAGCTTGAATATTTAAGACCTGAGATTGTTGTTCATCGGATTACTTCTGATCCTGATCCTAAAAATTTGATTGAACCAACATGGTTAGTGAAAAAATTTTGTGTTTTAAATGATATTGATAAAGAAATGAAAAAAAGAGAGAGTTATCAAGGAAAAAAATTAGAGAGCATTCATCCTTAATTTGAGTATGTAAGTCTCTAATTTTTCATTTTACTACTTCTTGAAAGTCTTTCACTTCTCTCTTGTTTCTATATTATTATTAAAAAATTGTTTCATGATTTTTTGAAAAGCTAAATCATTAATATGATTGAATGTAAAAACTAATTTTTTATTGTTGTAAGCTCTTATCTTCCACAAAATTACAGGTGCATCATCGCTATTTTTTTGGTAAATAATTTTATTAAACTGAGAATATTTATATGTTTTTGTACCAAAAATTGTTTTTATTGTAATTAAATTTTGTGTTACATTAATATATTTTATTTTTTCATTTATTCCCCATAACAGAAAAAATAGTATAATACCTATGCTAAAAATTGTATCAAGTATTGAATTTGTTCGCAAAAATGGAAGAAACGAACATAAAAATGCAAGTGATAATGATATATATGCTAAAGGATCTATTCCTCTAGAAAATATTGATAATCCTGATCTTTTTTCTAAAAATTTAATAAATTCTGAATTATTACAATAGATTGAAAAGGTAAATATAATTTTATTTTCCTTATTTATAACCCCAATTTCACTTCCAAGTTCACAGTAAGACTTAATGTCTTTTAATTCACATATAAATTTATTTTTTTCAAAAAAATTGGACTTATATATCTTATCTTCTTGAATTTTAAATACAGTTAATGACTTGTTTGATAATGACAAGCATAGACAGATAAATAATATATAAGTTAAACTAATTACAATTAATGCTGTTATACTATCCATTAGAAAAAATGAAAAAACGTAAAAAAATGTAAATACAATAGATAAAATACTACTTATTTTTTTGATTTTCTTTTTAATAGATGAATCAATTTCTAATGTTGCATTGCCAATTGAATTATTATTAATCTCTGCTAAATTTTTGAAATCAGAAATTACTTTATTTGATAATTTATTTGATAATAGCGACATTAAAATTTTCACTCCTTCTTTGTTATAAGTTTTTTATTTAATAATGGAATAAATTTGTTTTTTTAGTTTTCTAAAAAAATGTTTATTTAGTCAAATGTAGCGCTAATTTCATTTCCTTCAGCAGTAATAAACGTAACTGTTCCTTGATAGGCTAATTGCATACCTTGTAAGTAATCTTGAGCTTCACCATTATCATATACCCAAACCATAATGTAAAAATCTTTTTTTCTTCCAACATCTCCCCCTATTTTTTCGTCTGTTAAAATTAGACAATCATAATCGTCTTCTCTTTTAGGAGAAGTATCTGTTTCTGTTTTTCTAACTCCTGTTTTAATAAAATTATTTTCTTGAAAATCACTTCGATTAAAATCTTCTCTTGTAAATTTCGTATAAAAATTTTCAGAATCGTCTGTATATACATTAGCAATTCGTGTTTCTAATCGTTCGTCTTTAGGTGTCATAAAAACATATCCATCTAAAAACATAACTGTATCACTATCTGCGGTTATAGTTATTTTATATAGCTGACATCCTACATTATTATTATCATCATAACATTTGTTACTTGCAGCATATGGAGCTTGATTATTTTTCATAGGAACAAGTCCATAGGCCATATCTACTGTTGTCACCTTATCTACACTAAGGCCAAAACTTACTGTTGCTGCATTTCCTTTTACTGTATTGTCATCACTAGCTTTGGCTGTAAAATAAGCATAAGTAGCTCCAACAATTAATAGTACTGAGCATAAACAACCTACTAAAAAATACAACTTTTTTGTATCTATTTTTTTCAAATGTATCACCCTTATTCTCTGTAATTATTTTATCAAATAGTAAAAAAAAAAGCAACTAATAATAATTGCTTTTTTTATTTTCACATTATCTGAATTAAGCCTTATCTGATTTAACAGCAGTGTATCCAGAGAATGTAGCAGTAACCTCACTACCTTGTGCAGAACTAAATGCAACAGTACCTTTGAAGAAGCTTAGACCGGTAGTTCCACCTTCTCCGCCAGTTGTAACATCAGCATTACCTGCAGTTTGGTTTTTACCAGTTTCAGCTAACCATACAACAATATAGTATACTTGACTATCTGTATATGTCTTTGTACTATCACTATCAGTTGCAGTTGCATCTACTGGAGTACCAGTTCCTTTAGGGTCAATTCTTTGGTTAAATACTAATGCAGAAGTAACATCATCTGTTCTTGTATATTTATCAACACTTGCATCAGTATCTGCTCCACTTGCTAATTTGTGATCGCTAATTCTAATAAAGTTTGTATTAATGATATCATAAGGGTTAGTTTGATAAGTACCTGTTGCCGTAATTCCAGATGTTTTAATTTGTGCTCTTGCAAATCCAATGGCACCTGTATTTGCTGCATCAGTAGCTGTATCTATTCCAAGTGCATCCCAATCAGTAGAGATTCCTTTGTCTCCAGTTGCTCTAGTTGTTGAATGTCCTTTTGTAGTACAATTTGTTAATTGATTATCAGTACCAGTACAGAAAACTTGAGCCCAACGCATAGTTGTTTTAGTATCTGCTTCTTGAAGTTTTGTCCACATTTCTGATGTAGTATCTTCTGGTATTTTACTAGCTGTTGCATTAGAACCACCAGTTAATGAAACATATCCATCTAAGAACATACCAGCAGTACCATTATTACTAACGGCAATTTTGTATATTTGACAAACGGCGTTTCCGTTATCATCTACACAAATTTGTTGCTCACTATCTGTATCTTTCTTTGATGTAGTAGAACTTGTTCCTTTTATTGCAGCTTCTACCATTGTATTTGACATTGGTATCATACCACCCTTAGTCTCATCAGCTTTTGTTACTTTACGAACATCTAGTCCAAAACTAACAGTAGCCATATTACCAGTGATATTTGTAGCATTAGTAGCAGTTGCAGTAAAGTATGCAAATGTTGCACCAATGATAGCAACGACTAATGTTGCAACACCAATTACACCGTAAAATATTCCCCTTCCATTATTTTTTTGTTCTTTCATCTTTTATCTTTCCTCCTTACTATAACGAGTATAACAAAAATAAAATAAAAATGCAATATATTTTTTCACTTTTTTTCACATAAAAATTATCTTGAAGTTAATAAAAAGAAAATAGATTTTTCTATTTCCCGTAAACATTATATAAAAATTTCCCTAATTCAATACTGGCTAAAGTTACTCCTACTAAAATAACAAGTAATATTAATAAATTTGCAATTCCTTTACTAGCTTTATGTTCTTCTTGTACCTCTTCAATACTCTTTGCTTCTACTGGTGTTACTGTAGTAGGATTAGGGTTTTGAATTTGCGTTGTATCTCCAGGAATTGGTCTAAATGCTGTTGTTCCTTCTAAATCTACGGTATTTATTGGTTGTGGTGTTGCTACTGGTGTAGAAATATTTTCTGTTGGCGTAGAAAAGCCAATATTTGGCATAGTACTTTGAGCTTGTTGAGTTGGCTCTACTGTTGTTTGTATTGGAGTAGGATTTCCAAAAATAGAGTTTGTATTTTCTACCGGAGTTTCGTTAGATGATTGTTGACCTGAAGAAGATGCCTGCGTAGCTGTCCCAAAAATATCATTATTTGGTGCTACTGCTGACTCTGGTTGTGCTGCTGGTTGAGGAGTTACTGGCGTATCAAAAATACTATTTCCACTTGGTTGTACTGTTGTAGATGTTGGATTTTCTACTGGTGCTGGACCAAAAGGATTTACTCCCATAAATGGATTTGCTTCTTCTTTCTTTTCTTCTACATATTTTAATCCTTCAACAAAGTTAGGCATTTGAATTCTCAACCAATCAATAAACTTTATATCTTCATTTGTCTTTGATAAAATAATGATTTTTTGATTAATATTTTGTGCTAAAAATCCTCCTTGTGTAACATTTTTATATAACTCGCTGGTAATTGCGCCAACTTTCTTTACTTCATCAAACATTTTTTGTTTATCATTCGAATTAACGGTAGAAATGTAATCATTTTCAACAAACATAGGAAACACCAACATAAAGTTTGGATAAGTATTTTTAATAAAATTATACTCTACTTCTACCTCTTTTATTAAATTTTCTTTTGTTTTATTTCCTGATATTAATTGATCAAAAAGTTCTTTTCGATGAAAATCAATTATCATATTAACGGTTCCAATTACATTTTTAGGAATAACTACTGCATATTCTCCACTTGTCATGCTATTGACAGTATAAATCGTAAATAAATTATTTTCACAAAAAGCATTTGCTCCTTCTAATGTCATATCAAACACCTCTTTCTACTATATTCCATATTATAATATAGAAGATTATAAATTTCAAGTAGCTACTTGAAAAAAAATATAATTTATAGTATAATTCATTCATATTGGTGAGAAGACTTTTATTAAATTTTATATTATTTTATTTTGTGAACGGTTTAAAATATTTAGAAAGGATGTAAAATGAAAGAAGAAATAATAACCAAAGTATTTGCCTTAGGTGGATTAGGCGAAGTTGGTAAAAATATGTACTGCGTACAAAATAAAGATGAAATTATAATTGTTGATTCTGGAGTAATGTTTCCAGAAGATGATTTACTTGGAATTGACTACGTTATTCCAGATTATACTTATTTAAAAATGAACGAAAGCAAAATTAAAGCATTACTTATTACGCATGGTCATGAAGATCATATTGGAAGTATTCCGTTTTTACTTCAGTGTGTGAATATTCCTAAAATTTATGCTCCAGCACAAGCGAAAGCTTTAATTGATAAAAAATTAGAAGAGAAAAATATTAAATATAAAAATTTAATTGTTTATAATGAAAATACCAAGATTAAAACTAAATATTTTAGTATAGAATTTTTTAGAACCACTCACTCAATACCAGATTCCCATGGAATCGCTATTCATACGCCAAATGGTACAATTGTGATGACAGGAGACTTTAAAATTGATTTGACACCAATTGGACCTATGTCAAATATTCATAAAATGGCTAGAATTGGAGAAGATGGGGTACGTTTACTTATGAGCGACTCTACTAATGCAACCATTCCTGGAACTTCTTTAAGTGAATCAGTCGTAGATGAAAACTTAAGAGAAATTTTTTCTGTTGAAAAGCAAAAGCGCATTATATTAGCAACTTTTGCTTCTAATATTTACAGACTTAAACATATCATTGAAATTTGTCGCAAAAACAAAAGAAAAGTGGCCTTATTTGGAAGAAGTATGGATACTTCTATTGATATTGCTATAAAGTGTGGTTATATTAAAGATAGAAAAATTATTATTACGCCAGAAGAAGCGAATCGTTTGAAACCTTCTCAGGTATGTCTTCTTTGTACGGGAAGTCAGGGAGAACCATTAGCCGCTTTATCTAGAATTGCAAATGGAAGTCATAAACAAATTAAGTTAACACCAAATGATATTGTTATTTTCTCTTCCTCTCCTATTCCCGGAAATGCTGCTAGTGTTGCAAAGACAATTAATCAGCTTTATCTAAAGGGAGTTAAAGTTTATACGAATGGAACAACAGAAATTCATTCCTCCGGTCATGGTTGTCAAAATGAATTAAAGTTAATGATCCGATTATTTAAACCTGAGTATTTTGCTCCTTATCATGGTGAATACCGGATGTTAAAGACCCATTGTGATTTAGCAACAACTTGTGATATTCCAAAGGATAGAACTTTTATTTTAGAAAATGGAGATGTTTTGAACATTACTAAAGATAAAATCTACAAAGAAGGACATGTTCCTGCTGATGATGTATATGTAGATGGTTCTAGAATTGGTGATGTTGGAACTATGGTGATAAAAGATAGAAAATTGATGTCTTCTAATGGGATTTTAGTTATTATCGCAAATATTGACTTAGTTAACCATAAATTATTAGCAAAACCAATGGTTACTACTAGGGGTTATATTTTAGTTAATGAAAATGAAGCTCTAATTAAACAAATTGAAAAAAATGCTGGGTCAATTATTGAAAATAAATTGAAAAACAAAAATATTAATTATACTGATATTAAATCAGAATTAATTAATGGATTGATGCCTTTTCTATCTGATAAAACAGGAAGAGTGCCTATTATTTTACCAATTCTTATGAATATTAATGAAAAAGAAGAAACTAAATCATCTACTTAGTTTCTTCTATTTTTTTACCTCTTGGTAATAATGGGTTTCATTTAAATGTTCCAGAACAATTTCTAATTCTTCATCTTCTGTTTCATCAGCTATATTTTCTATTATTGTTATTAAATCGCTTAAGGTATAAATATTTTGATAATTAATTTTGTATCTATCTAAAATCACTTTATCATGTGGTGCAATTAAAAGTCCCTTTCCATTATCGTAAGATAAATATTTTGTATAATCTTCTTTCATTAAAATAATCCTCTTGTATAAAAGCTATAACTAATTGTTTCATTGTAATAGCTTCTATCTTTTACTACAATTCGAAAATCAAAAGTTCTTTTATCTTTTAATGTATAAAGTCCTAAATTGTAATAACGATTTTCTTCATCTTCAGTATATTCTAATTGATTTAAATCAAATACTGAATCATCTAAATAAACAATATATTCATCGTCAAATTTACTAATTTTTAACATTAAATATACTGATATCTTTTGATTTTCTTCACTTTTGATTGTAACTTTTTTTATTTCTCCACGGTTTGATATATCTACACTAGCGTGACTTCCTATAAACATTTTATTTTTCTTTTCCTGATATTTAGTACTTGCTTTTACGCATAATGGTATTGCTATAATTAATAAAATTACTATTGTTACAATTTCGATAATTAGTCCCTTTAATTCTTTATCCATAACCAATCCCCCTTGATTGGTTCTATATTTTACTATAAAGTAACTACAATGTCAAGTTTTAAATATTATATTTTATTTTACTCTTAATCGTTGGTTAATATAAATTAAGTTGGGATTACTAAGAGAATTTAGATCAATTAAATTCTTTACGGTTGTGTTATATCGTTTGGCAATTTTGCTTAAGTTATCATTCTTTTTCACTCTATAGTACTCAAAATTACTATTTGGTTTAGAATTTGGAATTTTAATGATTTGGCCAATGTAAATTTTATTTATATCAACAATCTTGTTATAATTTGCTAATTCCTGATATGGAACTTTATACATTGTAGCGATTTTACTTAAAGTATCTCCTTTTTTTACTATATATTGAACAATTTTTGTTTTAGACAGTTGGGCATTAACTTTCTTTTGAATTTCTTCATAAGAGTAGCCCACTGATTCTAATTTATTTTTTCGTTCTTCACCATTTCCCCAAAGTCCATCAATTACTTCTTGAGCAATTTCATCAAGAGATTTTTTTACTTCTTGGTTAGAAATAAAATTTTGGTACATTAAATTTAAGTCAACTGTATTTTGGTCTATGCCATCTACTCTTCCTTTATCTGTATATTGCCATAGATCACACTCTAAGCTTGGAGATTCTACTTCATAGTTAGCAAGCCATATACGATAACGACTTTTTAGTAATTTATAATCTAAATGATTGGTAAACCAATTTTTGTTTGCATAAACGCCCACTTCATAACCAAGTTCTTTAAAATATTGGCAAAATTTTAAAGCATGATTTGTTAAGATTTCTTTTCCTAAATAAGCTGTGTTTTCTATTTCCATATCATAAAAAATACAAAAAGGATTTGCATCTTGAATTAATCTTTTGGCATGTTCAATTTCACTTTCAACAGACTCAGATCCTTCTAAATTTTTGGCATAGGAAACAAGATAAACGGCATATGGTAGATTTTGTTCCTTACATTTTTGGATGTTGTATTTTAATTTTTGGTCATCTTGGCTGATAATATTATCTCCAATTCCTAAACGTAATATTGCAAATTGATATCCAGAAGCTTTTACCTTATTCCATTCAATATGTCCTTGGTAAGAACTAACGTCTATTCCTTTCATATATTTCCTCCTTTCTAAGATAGTATAAGCAAATTTTTATTATTGTTATATACAAATCTACTAGGAGTAAAAGAAAACTCTTGCAAAAGCAAGAGTAAAATTCTTAAATGGTGTCCCGTTGGAGATTTGAACTCCAGACCCTTTGATTAAAAGTCAAATGCTCTACCTGCTGAGCTAACGGAA
>CAKPLX010000034.1 GCA_934167785.1 uncultured Bacilli bacterium | reverse complement strand
TATACTAGAAATTTTTTAATAAATATATTTAATTTTTCTCATTTAAAAAATATTATTTAATAAAAAAATAAAATAGAAATTAATTTCTATTTTATTTTTTTATATATTTTATTTATATATTTTTTAACTATTATATTAATAAATATTATAATTATTAATAATATTAATATTGTAATATTACAAGCAATGTTTAAATTTTTATTTAACAAAACATTTGAAAAATATAATAATACAATAATAATAATAATTGAAATTACATATTGGTATATTCTATTATTATTTTGTTTTATTGCTTGATATTCAGAATCCCAATTTAATTTTGGATTTAAAAAATCAATAATAAGAAAAATCATACAATTAATTAAATTTAATAAATTTGCTATAACAAAAATATATGCCATAATAAATATTAGTGTTTCAACAAATAAAATTTTTTCAATTACAATAATAAAAATAATATTTAATAAATTTATTATAAATTGTGGTACTAGCTTATATATATATTGTTTATATAAACTTACAGGAATATACTTCATCAAAACAGCATTTTTTCCTTCTCTTGAAATCTCTGTTATAGCTATATTAGATATTGTAAATAATATTTGTATTATTACTACTATAATACTTACAAAATAAAAATCCATATTAATTTCAAAATCCTCTCCCATTTCTGATGCAAAAAATTCTCTTAAATTTGGCAATGTTTTAATTATTATAATTATAATAGATGTCATAACTATCAACGAAGGATAAATACATTGGATAAAATATGTAGGATTTTTTAATAACATTTTTAAGTCTTTTATAATATAAGAATTTCCTTTATTTCTTTTTTTACATTTTTTTTCAAATTTTATTCTATTAATTTTTTTTATTTTATAAAAAGCATTACATTTTAATACATTTTTTATATAGAATTTATTTCCTATAAAAATAAAAACAAAAAATAAAAATAAATTTATAATTAATATTTTAAAAAATTCTAAAATAGAAATTAAATTTGGTTTTTTTAACATATTTATACTTGGATTCATAATAATTAAATATTTATTTATATTTTCAACTCTTGTATAAAATTGTTTAACTAACTCTTCAGCTTGACTTTGCTCAATTTCATCAATTATTATTTCTTTGCTAATAATATTATTTGTTAATTTAAATTCAAGTATAAAAATTAAAAATAAAAAAATCAATGTTATTATTATTTGAAAAATGTCTTTATTTTTTATTACCCTTGAAATCTTAACAAAAAACATAACAAAAATACTAACAACTAATGTAGGAAATATTGGAAATACTAATAAAAATAATATTAAATAAAAATAATACGACATAGCAGACATTGTAAATATTCCATATATTAATAATGGAAAAAAAGCAAATATAAATTCTGAAAAATATATATTAGATATTATTGTAATAAATTTTGATATTAATATTTCATCTGCTTTAAACGGCATTGGTAAAATTAATTCTAAATCATCAGAAAAGAAATATAAATTTATGCTATTTAAAATTATTTGAAATAAAAATAATATTAATAAAAATAAAGGATAAATATATAAAAATATTTCTACTTGATTTATACTATTTAACCCATCCATAATTTTAAAACTAACATAAGAAACTGTTATTATAACTATAAAAAATACCCAAAACATTGGATTTTTTTTATCTACTTTTTTTGTTTCTTTATTGAACAAATTAAAAATCTGTGCTGAATCTTTTAATAATATTTTACTTAAACCTAAAATTTTCTTTATTTTTTTATTCATTATTTGTAATCTCCATAAATAATTCTTCTAATGATTTATTTTCTTCTAGTTCATCCTTCATTTCTTGATAAGTTCCTATAAATAATAGTTCTCCCTTATTTATAATTGCAACTCTATCACATAATTTTTCAGCAACATCTAAAATGTGAGTAGAAAAAAATACAGTATTACCATTTTTAGCATGTTCTCTCATTAAATTTTTTAATTCAAAAAAAGATTTTGGATCCAGTCCAGTCATTGGTTCATCTAAAATCCAATTTTTGGGATTATTTAATAAAGAACTTATAATTGATAATTTTTGTTTCATTCCATGTGAATAACTTTGAATTTTATTATTTAAAACATCTTCTAGTTCAAATTTTTTTGATAAATTTTTTATAACTTCTATTCTTTGACTTTTAGAAACATCATAAACATCAGCAATAAAATTCAAATATTCAATTCCTTTTAATTTTAGAAAAACATCTGGATTATCTAACACTAATCCAATCTTTTTTTTAGCTTCTAATGGTTTATTTTTTATACTATAATTATCTATTAATATATCTCCTTTATCAACTTCTAATATCCCTGTCATCATTTTTATAGTTGTTGTTTTTCCAGCACCGTTAGGTCCTAAAAAACCAAAAATTTCTCCGTCATTTACTTTCATACTTAAATTATTAATAACTTTCTTATCTTTTTTATATTCCATTGAAACATTATTTATTTCTATCATATTTTTTCCTCCTCTTATATTTTACAAAAAAAAAAGAGCTTTTTCAAGCCCTTTTTTCCCTATTTTATTTCAAATGACATCTCAAATTTTCTTTCTTCTTCTAACTTCACTATAAATTTAATTTCTTTTTCTTCTCCATCTGAATTTGCAATTTTTGTAGTAGCAATATAATATTTTCCTTGTTCTTCACAACTTACATCTTTAATTGTATTATTTTCATACAAAATTTGTTTTATATATCTTTCAAATTGTTGTTGATTATTAAAATTATTCTGTTTAAAACTATTAGCTAATAATGAATATGCATATTTATAACTCTTATCATTTATAGAACTAACAAATTTATTAATATTCAATGCTACTTTTTCATTATTGGATGCTTTTTCATATTTTTCTATAAATTGTGGTATATCTACTGTATATGTATCCAATATTACAGAAAATTTTGTTAAGTCATTTTTATCTTGATTAAAAATATAATAATTATCATTATTATCCATACATACATATTGATTATAATCAGTATAAACATTTTTAGAATATTTATTTGCTGACATAGATTTATATTTTTTATTATTCATTTCAACATAATTTAAAAATTCATTATAATCTGAAAATTTTGCATTTTTATATGTTTCATCTAAATTATCATATGCAATCTCTGTATTATATAACATCTCTTCTTTATGTTTTTCAACTAAAAATTGTATTATAGCTTCAGTAGAAAAATTTTGATAATTATATTTATTAGCTATACTTTCGTTATTATTTAATTCAATTTCATCTGGTATATTAATTTTTGCAACATCTCCAACTTTTAATTCCTCTAATTTTTTATCTTCATAATATTCCTTTGGATATATTTTAAAAGCTTTGTTTTTCTTATCCACAACCAAAACAATATTTAAATTAGTATTTTTATCTGTTTCTTTATCTCTTAAATATCCTTTTACAAAAAATGCTGATGTGTTTTCATTTTTTTGTTGTTCATAAATTTCAGTAATTGTTGCTTTTACTTGTCCTATCTTATCTACTTTCATAGAAAAATTGTCTAAAGTAATATTTTCATCTTTAACATAATCCTCCATTAACATAGAAAGATATACCTTTCTAGCTAACTCACAAGCTTTATCTATAGCAACTCCATTATCACTACTTTCATTATATTGCATATTATAATTTTCTCTATATTGAGCCACTGTCATAAAACAACTAGAATATTTAGAATAATATAAATCTACACAATTTTTTAATGCTAAAAATGTATTTATTGAAGTAAGTTTTTGATAACTTTCATTAATTACTATAGCATCTTTCGGTAATTGAGAATCTGTTATTTTTTCTTCACTTTTCTCTTTACTATCTTTTAATATAAATATTATTGTTCCTATCAATAATATAATTACAAGAAAAACTATAAAAATTAATATTTTCACTTTTTTTTCATCTATCTTCATTATTTCCTCCTACTCAGATATTCTATAAGCAAACAAGAAATGTTGCATTGCATAATTTCCTTGGTTAGCTGGTGCTGAATTTTGAATAGCCTCAACACTTCCAGCATTATACCATTCATTATTACCAGCATAAATTTGAGTATGTTCTATATTACTTACTGTGCTGGCCGTCATAAATACAATATCACCAGCTTCTAGTTCATCATAATTTTCAACTTTAGTCCATCCTTTTGACTCTAATAATGTGGCTAATGATGCAGAACTATTAGTGTGTTCACTATCATCTATAGCTCCTGCATCTTGTAAAACCCAAGATACATATGTTGCACAACAAGTTAAATGATGATTTGACTTTGATTCTTCAAAGGTTGTATCTAATCCGCATTCGCCCTCATGACTATTATCTTCTGGACCTAATACACAATAACTGTATAAATTTTCCTCCATATATTCATGTATTGATTCTGCAACATTTAAAATAGAACTATTATCTCCACTTCCTGCTGTTCTTATTAAACAACTTGTTCCAAAAATTTCTTCTGCAATAGAAACTCTTTTGTTTGTTGTATATACAGAATAATCAGCTCTTTCTTTTGTTGTAGTTTCATCACTTCCATTTGGATGTCCACATTCTTTAGCATAATTATCGCCATACATAATTGGTAAATATATACGTCCCCCAGTTCCCCAATTAGAACCATTTGCTTCATAATATGCTTGATTTGGATTATTAAAATCTGGTTCATCAGAAATATGTGTATCTCCTAAATATGCATATGCTGCATAAACAGCATAAATTGAAGACGGATCCGAAAATTTACTATCTACTGTTGCATAATCTTGAACAATTGAAGATGGATTACTAATTTTATTATTTATCCAATCACAATAATCTTGTATTGATTCCGAAGCTGAAGAATATGCATTTCCCGAAGCTTGAGAATTTCCATGTCCCATTCCAAAGAAGTTATTATTATTTTTACAGTCAGAACTTGTCCCCCATCCAGTTTCTAATGCTGCATGTGCAAATACTAAACATGGATTTATATCATTACCAGCAGATGTACATATATCATAAAAATCTTCTGCATTAGATGCTAAATATGTTTGATAATCACTATCACTTCTATAACTTTTTACAGCAGATATAAATTCTTCTCTAGTTATTTTACAACCTTTTATTGATACATTTCTACCTGATGATGAACCTATATTTGAAAATCCGGTTGAATCAAAAATTTTAAATAACTCATCTGGATCTATATCACCAAACATGTTAGATTCTGTAGCTTGATTCAACAAATATTTTGTTAAATCAACCATATCTGCAGTATCATCATTGCTTTCTAAAATCTCAAACAACCAATCCGGCGCATCTAAAATATAGCTTCTTGCAGTGGTACTTTCTCTAAATAATGTAACAAAATTAGCTGTCTCTGAATTAATATCATCTTTCCTAGATAAAGAACTTGTTCCTAACACAATCTTACTAGATGATGAAGTTGTTGTTGTTGATTTTTTTCTATTAACTAAATGTGTATAATATTGACATTTAACAAAAGAAATATTTACATTTCCTGTCCTTAAATCATCTAAAAATGATTTATTTACAACTATATTAGCTTCTGGTTTCTTATCTCTAATATATTTGTCTACTTCCGTTCTAAACTCTTCAGCATTATTATTTTTCAACAAATTATTATCTTGATTTGAATCTTTTGGACTATCACTATTTTCCTCGTAATCAGTATCTTCTAGATCACTTTCATTAGGTTGAGAGGTGACTGGCGAAGAAACTTGATTTGATGCTGTTCTATTATAATCTACAATCCATGTATTAGCTTTTTCCAAAACAGTTACAATTTTTGAAGTTTGTCTTTCTATTTTATTTTCAACTTTATATTCTGTATCATCTTTATTAATTTCAGATTTATGAATACCATCATAATTAGGTGAATCTTTATCAACCCAATATCTTTCTTTATTATATCCTTTAACTCCATAATCATCTATAATATTTAACTCTGCATATGTTGTAGTTTTTGTTTCTTTTTTATATGTATATGTATTTTCATTAATATTAGTTGTTGTATTATCATATATTCCAATAACTATTTCACTTTTTTCTACTAAATCTGCTAATCCTAATACAAAATCTTTATCCTGAGTCATTACCAATAAAGCCCACAAATATTGAAAAGGCATTGTATACTTTTTAACTACTGATTTATAATCAATAGTAGATGTTGAAATTTCATATTTTACACTTTCATATTTTCCTTCATCTGTTTTTCTTAATTCTGTTGATGTATAATTAGAAACTTCTACTTCATTATCATTCGTTTCTAAAGTTTCAGTTATCTTATTTAATACTGCAACTAATACATTTCCTTCATCATCTAATGAAAAATAATCCAACACCTTTGTATCTCCATTTGATACATAATTATTTTTATATGTTTCAAAAGTATTTTTATCTATATAAGTCAATTCTTTCTTTGTTCCATCGCTTTTTGTTCTTTGGAATTCAATAATCCCATCCAATCCACCATTTCCTATTTTAGGATATTGTGTAACTAATTCAGCATTCATCATTTTTTCTAATTCTTCATAAGAATCTAAATAATAATCTACTCTTGATCCAGCTTCTAGCATATTGTTCCATAATTGTTCTGCTGTAGATTCTGTTTGAATTCCCGTAGTTGTTAAATTTGCACTTTTGGTATTCTGCTTAACAACATATGATGTACTTGTTTTATCATTTTCTTTAAAAGCTGCATCTTTTCGTTTTAAATAATATACAAATAACGGACCTAGTACAAATGCAATTATACAAATTATCAATATCAAAATAAAAAGTTTTGATTTTAATACTACTTTAAGCGATTGTTTTATCCAATTTTTAAATTTTTCTTTTATTTCATCCATAATATCATCCATTCTATTATTTCTATAAATTCACTTGCAAATCATAAATATCTTCATATTCCTCATTATCACTTAAATTTGAATATTTATCATAATCTAATATCACATTAGAAAAAGATAAACTTTTTATATTATTACTATAAGAATATGTTTTATTAAATTTTACATCTATTGTATGAGAATAACTGTTTTCTAATAATAATTCTTCTTTTAGCAATTCACTACTTGCAGCATAGAATTTTCCACCATTAGTATTTTGCAAATATATAGTATTTGTTTTATCTTCTGGAGCTAATAAAATACTTTTTCCTGTATTATTTTTTATTGTTACTTTATATACTTCATAATCCATATATATATCTTTTTGAATTAAATTCAATATTATATCATTGGTTTCAATATTTTTATTTAAGATTTCTCTACCAATATAATTATTAATATTAATTTTAAAACTATTATCTTCTTCAACTATTGTTATATAATCCTGTTTATTTTCTCCATTAATTGTTCCTGTTGCTAACATATCTTCTATGAATTTTACTTCATAAGTATCTTCAATCCAATTTTCAACACTATATTCTAATTTATTATTATTAAAAATTGTCATATAATAATTGTCATAAAATTCATTTTCTGTAGGATACATTTCTTCTTTACATTCATCAGAAAGTAAATTATATGCTTTTTCTATATTTCTTTCATTACAACTTTCTATAAATTCATTAATAATAGTCACGTCATCCTCTAACTTTTCAGTATCTATTTTTGTATCTGTAATTGCTGACTTATTAGAAACAATAGTCCCAAAATTACCGATATTAGAATTCGCGTTCTCACTTATATAATTTTGATTATTATTATCTGTTTTATTTTTATAAATATAATTAAGCATTTGTATTAAAATAATTATAAAGGTTATAATTGCTATAACCCTTATAATTTGTTTTCTGTTTTGATTATAAAATCTTATAATTTTATACATAACTTATAATCCTCACTCTTTAATATTAATATAGAAGGTCACTAGTTGCATCTAGATTTTTTCTAAGTTCTATTGCTCTATTTTTAATTGTCTCTTCATCAGTACCTTTGCTACTATTTTTTCTTATTCTATCAACAAGTGTTTTTTGTAAATCTTCATCATCTTTATGATTTAATGAAGATGTACTCTTTCCATAATTTTTAACAAATTGAACTTGTCTCATAGCCTCCTCTTTATCATATCCCTGTTGCATTCTTTGATATATAGCAGCTGTTTCATTCGCATTAAAGTCATATCTTATACTATCTTCTCCTAAACTTTCAATTACTTTACTTGCATCAGCATTAGAATGTTGTTTTTTCAAACTCATTTCTAGCTCTCTATTAAATTCATAATCTTTTCTTAATTCTTTATACTTTTTCTTAACTTCCTTTTCTTGTAGTTCATCATAATCATAATAGCCTTCTTTAAATGCATTTGCATACTCTACACCACTACTTGTTAAATCTGTGATAGAATTTGGAATTCCTGTACCAAGCTTATATCCACCCATACCAGCTGTTATCATATATTGAGCAGCTTTTGAAGGATCTCCAGATGTTATACCAGCTAATCCAGCAGCAGTCATCGCAACTCCTGCCCCAAGCAATCCTGTTCCAATTCCCGCTAATTTTCTTAATGGTCTTTCTTTAGATGCTTTATATTGGATTCTATTTCCTACGCTTTGGAAACCTCTAATTACACTTCTATTTCTTTTTCTATTATTTGCATTATTAGTGTTTAATCTTCTTGCAGAAGTATTTGAATTTGTAGAAGTATTTGGATTATTTCTTGTAGTACTAATATTTGTAGCAATTCTTGACATATCACTTCCATTATTTACATTTCGTGATATTTGTGAAAGTCTTCCTTTAGAATTAGTTGCACTTTCATTACTATTATTGCCCATGTCATTGTTAATTCCTACATTAGCAATATTGCTTCTAATCCTTTCATTAGTACTTGTATCTGTACCTTCTTCACCATATAAAGCCCCCATATCTACACTATCTTTAAGATTTATTTTTTCATTTCCTCCATTATTTCCATTTTCTCCATGACCTTTTCCATCAGAACCTTTATGTGGAGGTTTTCCAAATAATCTATTAACACCATTCATCATAATAGCAGCTCCAGCTGGTCCACCTAATAATCCTGGTGTATGTGCTTTTTCAAATCCAAAGAAACTACGTAATAATTTTTCAGCAGGAGTTAAAAATCCTAATGCTACTACAACATAAATTAAATTTTTCGTAGCAAATTCATATGCACTTCCTATTAAAACCATATATAAAATTAAATGCAATGGCTGAATTAATAAGTTAAAAATGTATTCTTTCATCCATCTATTAAATGCTTGTGCTTGCCCATCATTCATTTTATCTATTGGATATGTTAACGCAACTAATGGAGCTATCAATGTTAAAAATGCCATATATACTGTTCTTTTAATATATGTAAATGAAAATATAAAAGTATATATTACCAATATACAATATATTAATTTATATCCTATTGAAGCATACGCATAATTACTAGCATCGCTATCTTCATCACAATATTGTAGCATCATTCTTGCTTGTTCTGTAAAATTGCTTGTTGGCCAATATAATTTTGTTTTATTATCTTGAAATAATTCATAAAACTCTGTTTCACTTTCAGCCATTCCTGTTGTTTTGGCTCTTTGTTCAACTAAAACTTTCCAAGCTTTATTCACTTGTTTTTGTTGATTTATCTCAAACAATTGAGTTCCTTGAACAAGAACTACTCCATCTTTCGAAAGATCTTTCCCTTTAACGTCATCTGGTAAACTACTAGCATTATTAACAACAGCTGTAGAATCTACAACATCTATAATTTTTTTAACAGCTAAATTTGCAAAAGCCATTATATAATGTAATACAAACAATAAACATACAGCAACAACCCAATCTATTAACATCTGTTTATATTTAGACTTATCTGCTGCCGTACTTGATATCATTATACGAATACCAACATATACCAAAATAGATAATAATGCTACCAATGACATATTTCTCAATATTATATACCAATTAGCCACAACTGTACGTAAATGATATGCTGTTGAATAATTTTCTGAAGACACTACTCTTGTTTCATAAATTCCGTAAGCTCCTCATCGTCGCATTTAGTTCTTTATCTTTTATATCTGATTTTAGTAAATTATTATTTTCATCATATATATCGTAAGTTGTTGCCTTTTCCACCTTAACTCCTGTGTCAACTTCATGTATAATAACTTTATATTTCTTTCCATTTGCTTCAACTTCTGTTTCATACTTTGTTTTCACATAACTCTCGCTCATATCTTCTAATTCACCCTGGGCATCATCATCCCTTTTTACTGTTGGTATATATTCCTCTGTTGTTGCTTCCAGCTCTTGACCGGGGATTAAAAAAATCTACATCAAACATAGGAACTTGGTCAGCAAATATTTCATATGGACTCAGCTTAATTTGTGGTAAAACAAAATCCTCTGGAAGTACCGCATTTGCAATATAACCAGAAACGAAAAATGTTATAATTCCTGCAACAAGTCCAGTTTTTAAAACAGTAACCACTGAGCCAGCTATTGATAACGCAGTTCCACCAGATGCAACTACCGCTATAATTCCACCTACAACAATAGCTACTGCCACAATAATTCCCAATACTTTTGCAATTCCACTTGTACTAGTATTAATTTGAATTAATGCTCCATCTGTATGTAATACTAATTTTTGTAATAATGTAATTGCACCATCGCTCAAGCCAACAAACATTGACATAAGAGGGTCTAATAAAATTCCACCTATACCTTCATTTTTTGCTTCTACAATATTTGGTACAAATATACTTATTACTAATATACTTAAAAATACAATAATTAATTTTTTGAAAATTTTTTGATTTTCGAAAACTTTCATAAAGTTCTTCCTCCTACTTTCTATGCGTTACTATTTTTTGCTATTTCATTCAAGTTAGTCTCAACAAACTCAAATTCTTTTTTCGTTGGCATAATTTTTAAAATTGCTGAATCTGAACCAACCTTTAATAATCCTTCGCCCTTTTGACAAGTTACTAAAAAGTTAGCCTCACCTTCTGAAAGTTTAAATACCTCTTTTAAGTATTGAATTTCAGATTTGTCTTGTGCTAAAAATAATTTTGTATCTGAAGATGTTAATACTGCTTGTGCTTCTGGCTTTTCATAAAAATCTTGAAATCTTTGTGAAATTATTGCTAAAGAAACATTTCTTTTTCTTGCACGTCTTGCCATTTTATTTAAGAAATCAACAGCCTCTGGATATGGTAACAACATCCATGCTTCATCAACTAAAACTCTCTTTTGTGTTGCTTTTTTTCTATCTTCACTATTTTTCTTAACAAATTTTTCCCAAATCCAAGAAAGCAATATTTGTTGTGCTAATGGTCTTGCAAATCTTTCCTCTAATTGAGAAATATCTAAGTTAATAAATGGTGCTCCTTCAAGTAATTCAAATGTAGATTGTCCATCAAAATAAGCCATTTGTCCATCATATTCTCTAATATATTGTTTCATTACTTTTAACAAATAACTATAATGATATTGATAATCTTTATTTGTATTTTCTTTTGCTTTTCTTTCTATTCTCTTATACCA
>CAKPLX010000033.1 GCA_934167785.1 uncultured Bacilli bacterium | reverse complement strand
GCGCATTATGAGGATCCCGAGAATGTGTATGAGCTTGAGGATGAGCGGCTTTACGCTAAGCATGTAATCGAAAGTACAGAAATTTTGGCAAGACCCTTTATCGAGTCTCCTGCAGGCAAAGAGCCGCGAGTAATTCCTGCATGTGCATATAATCCCGAGTTGGCTGAAGCAGATTTCCCCGGACGCAAAGCATTTGTTGCCGGTAATTTAAAGGACCGAGGCGGTGTCGAAGCCAGCAGCATTGATAAGAATACAATCCTTTTCTATCAGTCCGTCTATGACTTGAGAGCAAATGAACTGAGCAAATTTGCTCCGCCTAAAGATGCGGCTACTTTTGACAGACCCGGTGGCGAGTACTATAAGGCGTACTACGAGTTGATTCAGAATATCCATCCTGAAACACAAAAGAGCAAAGCAATCACGCCGCATATCGATCGTTGGTGGCATATTATTTCCAAGCTGCCTGATTTGGATGAAAACAGTCAGGCAATGCAGGAAGAACGAATTTATGCGGCCTTCTTCTGGGGTATGCTTGCGCAATATGTCCATCTGGAAAAAGAAAATGCCGCAAAATCCATCTATCGCCCGGATAGGAATTCTTTGAATCTGAAGGGCGAAGACGGTGATACTCGGCTGATCGTTTCGAATGGGACTCCCTGCGATCACCTGTATGAGGTGTTGGATGCCTTTACAATCTATCCAAAACTTGTCTCTGTTGTTACCGAAAAAATACAGTCTCGCATTGATAACGATTTGTATACCAAGGTGCCTCTCAAGAGAAGTGTTTTGTTTGACCTTTTGGATAGATTCTGCATTGAGGAGTATGATTTGCGACTTGAGGACGGTACCCGCAAGATAAGAAGTGTTTTTGATCTTCCTATGCTCATGAAGCGCTCCGTCCCCGCAGGAGAGTATCATGAAGACAGTATGATTCGATTGCTGGATACGATTTTCGCTGAGCTAAAGGCCTATCTTTCGCGTTTTTGCAACAAGAAGGAGTTCCCTGGCGTTTATGCAGATCTTATTGTCGAACAGTTTAAGTTGCTTATCGATAATATCGCTCTTGAAAAAGACACCCTGGGTGATATTTACAACGACTCCTTGCTCATTTATATTTGCAAAGCTGTTGCAAAGGAACTTGACGACTATAATATGCGGGATAAGTCACTTGCAGTTACTGAAATCCTTCGCAGCCTGAGCAAGTAAACGATTCTGATTCGGAAAGTATGACGCAAAGAAGGTGAATCCATATGTATACAGTGCTGATACAATCCAAAAAAACTTTGGACTGTTTACAGCAGTTTTATCCGCTCTTTTCTGAAAGCATCGAAGCAGGAAACATTGGCATATGCCAATGGGTTGAAGCCGGGGAAACTGTAGATACTGCAATGCCTGAGTTATACAATCTCATCAGCCATAAGCGCGCATGGAAAGCGGTTATCGTGTGTTCTGAATTTGATGATGTCAACACGAGGTATCCGGCAGACACAGTAAATCCGTATGACTTCCTTGAAAACAAGGATCGTGACGGCCTGACGATTGTCGATGGTCGCATTGTTGACTGCAATGCTCCGCTTATCCGGCTGACACATATGTTAGGGGGAATCCCTGCTCCGGAGCCAAAGTTCAATGCCACGATTGTGGAACTTGAAAACAGAGTACCTCGGATGGAGTTTCACCCTGCTGACGATGAAGAATCCGCAGCACAAAAGAAAATATACAACGCATGGACTGAAGAAAATATGTTTAAGGGGCTGCCGCCCACCGAGATCATTCTGGTAAAAGTAAGAAAAGCCTCCGCAGCGAAAGAAATGTTCTCCTTGGTCAAAGCATCGTGGCAAGTTCATACCGAGGCGGATAGCTCTGAGTTCTGGAAAAGAAACCTGTATCCCCATAACTGTCGTTTTCTTGTGTTCGATATGGAGCAACGCGGTATCATGAAGCAGCAAAACGATTTGTTCAGGTTGTGGCTTGGAATTCTACTGATATCTCAAAATGACATTGACCCAAATGTTCTTCAGGCGCACCGTCTTTACAGCTTAAAGGTTCTGTTGAACGAAGACACGCTTGCCGGGAGCTTTCAGCAGACAATCAACAAATTGAACATGGCAAAGTACCAGTTGGAAAAGAGCCTCGAAAGAGAAGTAGAAAGTGTTTCGGAAATAGACGCTCCGATACCCGACTACACTGTCGGCGTACCGGTTTCCTTCCAACTCCCAAAAGTATCTGATCTTCACTTCGATATCGCTGACTATGCTCTGTCAGGGGGAATTGGCTCAGGAGATATGGATATCTGGGAAGCGTATAGCAAAAAGGCAAAAAGAGAGATTCAGACATTGATTCAGAGTGTAGATAGAACTCTTGATCAAGCTGCAAGCAGACTCCGTGACCAATGTGAATATTCGGAGGCTGATGTTTTTCCGCTGACACCGTATCAGGAAGAGGATTTCCGTATTTTGCTTTCAAAAAACTACAAGGAGATGTTAGAGCAGCAAGAAACATTACCCGGAAAAGTGTCTTCCACTGAAGAAGAGATTGGTGATGCCGATTCCAATGTCAGGCAAATTATTTTACAACGCATGACAAGCAGTCAGATTGCGTTTGCATTTGGCATTGCGATTTCGTCACTTGTTTTGTGCCTGATTCCTGGCTTTTTCTTCAGTTCTTCAAAAGTCGCAGTTGGCGTGGTCACTCTGATTGCCGTTGCAATTCTCAGCATTGCGGGCTTCCTGGTACTTCTGAGTCAAAAGAAAGCATTGATAAATGCAACCAGAAGATTCCAAATGGTATTTCAAAATGCGGTCGGGGAACTCTCGCACAACGCATCTGCTTTCTCGGACTTTCTTAGTAGTGTGGCTTCACACATTCGAGGGCATTCTTATTTAAACACAATGGAGAAAAAGCGCCTAAAGCGTGATAGTTCCTATTATTTCAAGAAAAAGCATTTGAAAGCAATTGATATTTTCCTGTCCAAATTGTCTCTGTGGAGTTCAGCGCTTCACATTAAAGTCGATCTGACATCTGTGGATGCAATCGAACTGATTGACAATCTGGTAGAAGATATCGATTATGATTCGCTGTACTCCTTCGATGTGGGTAAAGACTTTGTTGTTCCTTTGAATCAAATCGGAGTGACGATCAGCTCGCCATTTGGTTTTATTGAAAAAATTGAGATTGAGCGAGAGGAGGTGTATGACAATGATAAATGCAGTTGATATGTTGACCACAATTATATTTGGGATGCTTTCAATGGGGTTGTTGCGATTTGCAAACCTGAAAAGAGAATACAGAGGGCGGCAGATTTTATCTGTTTATCTGAGTCCTGTTGTTGCCGCTGCAGGCATGATTGTTGCATACATCTTCTTCGATGAGAGTGATTTTTTGAACCAAATCTCAGCTGATCCGGAGAGTATGCTTTTTGGCACTAAAGTTCTTATTTGGAATTTCATAATCATCGTTGTTTTTGCCTTGATAAAGCTGATCCTCTGCCCAATCATGAAAAAGGTATGGGGTGAACGGTCACGGATGGAGGCTACCAGCGACTCGTGGTATGAGTTCGACGAAGATAACGGTGAATGGTTTTTAAAACTGCGATATCGCAATCTCTGTACGATTTTCAATGTTTTTTCGTGGGTCATTGTTGCCGTAGGCATTTTTGTTCTGGCTCCTGGTGTAGTATTTGGAGAAGGATCTACATGGTGGTTCAAAGTATTTCCTTCTGCTGCACTAATTGTCATAACTGAGATATACAATTTCCTTTCCGGTTATACAAAGCCGGAATATCTCCATGCTGTTGGCGGCGGTAATATAGGTGCGACCAGGTTGGGTGCATACTACAAACTTCGGAAGATATACGAAGATCTCTTCCCTTCTGCTATGCTGGTTTCGCATACTGGCAATGAATATGCAGGAAAAGAAGGCGCTACCGAGTTGTTGAGCCAATATCTGGAATCTGATGACTCGATTGAGCAAATCGTTGGAGGCTACTATTCCCATCTGAAGAAAAAAGATGGGCTGTTTGACGTCGATTATGTGGCTATGACAAATGCCCTGCTCCACAAAAAAAGCGTTGTTGCCTTCAATCCCTTTTACCGTGATCTTGGCGAGTATCTGTTGCTTCCGTTGGTTGATTGTCTTGTTAATGATAAGAAATGCTTGATTATCGTGGGCAGAAATGCGCTTTGTTCGGATGTCACTTCCTGGGCCAATGATATTTTAAGAGACTATACTCGGACAAGAAATCTGTGGCGAGTAAATGAATTAACAACCGATGAACCAGACTGTGAAGTTGGTATTCTTGCTTTTTCTCAAATCTATGATTCCGATATCATCAACAAAAATGAGGAATTCTTTCAGAAAACTGGCTTTGTGCTACTCATTGAGCCGTCCAAAATGATCGCTACATCTCAACCCGGGCTTGGAATCATCGTGGAGAAAATGGATCATGATAACCGGCCAACATTTTGTATTTGCGACCATGATGTCGACGGTCTTGTTGATACGCTTTCCCATATACTCCAAACGAATATCACTGATGTAATTGCCTCGCCCATACCGCATTCTGTGTATACGGCTATGGGGTGGGCTGCTACTGGCGACTTTATCCGTCAAAAGCTATTTGGAAAACAAACACATTATCTGGGCAATGGAATAGAGCTTGCTGCCGTAGCGCTCAAAAATCAGGTGCCGCATGTGTCTTGGTACAGCGCAGAAAAAGCGCCAGTAAAGGATATTCGTTGGATTGCCGGCCAGTACTATCCTCAAATTTGCCGGTATACCCATATGCAGAGCCAGCAAAAAAGCATTGATGAACGCATCACCTTTTCGTCTAATCTCTGGGGTGCCGAGATGAAAAGAAGCGAGTTTGTAATTGCGGAGGATGAGTTCTGTAATCTGTTTGCAACAATAAGAGCGTATTTGACGCGAGGCGAAGAACAGTCTTTTGTAAATGTTCTCTCGGAAAACTATCTGCTGCGGGATTATATGCGCTACAATCGACAGTTGTTCATGAATGATACAAAGGCAATCCCTGCCATTTCTGCACACTATGCAAAAACTGAGCGGAATGCGGTTTTGCAGTTGATTCTTATGATGGCTTGTGCTCCTGTTGAAGAAAGCTACATCCGGCACGAACTGAGCATTCTCGGCTATGAAACAGACGACCCCTACCACACATTGTCCGACTTGATCTACCGATACACCTTTGTGGCGGATACGATCATTACGGTTCAGAATGCTCAGGAACTGGATGCCGATCTTGTACAAGTGCCGATTTGTAAATACTCGATTTCGAAGCAGGTATTTGACGCAAACTTTGCTGACACATTGAAAAACGCCTTTTTTGTTGTCGAAGACGAAAAACTGGATCGAGAGTACATTGATGCACGACTCTTTGAGCATATTACGCAGACGGTTATGCCCGGCCAGTTTCTTACGCACAACGGAAAGCTCTATAGGGTTCATACTGTATCACCTTCCATCGGATGTGTTCTTCATCGAGCGGCTGACGCCTATTCAGGCAGACACTATTATAAGCAGCTTCGCACTTATCACTTTGGGGAAGGCGCCAATTTGGTTAGAACCCGCAAGGTGATGGATATTGAGGTCACATTGGAGCGCCGTGCTTTTAGTGTTTCGACAACGGGATACTTGGATTTGAAGGATAACAACGATCTCCGAAGCGCAAAGATAGTTGACTTGTCTGCCGATCCCAGCATTGCCACATTTGAACGATCCTATAAAAACAAGTCTGTGCTACGAATCAGTCTTCCCAGCACAGATGAGCGGATTCGCTTTACGCTCTCTATGCTTTTGGGAGAACTATTCCGCACGGTCTTCCCTGATGCATGGCCCTATCTGGCAGTACTTTCCTCTCGCCCCGAGGATGTCGAGGGCATGCTGGACAAATTTGCCTATCGTATTGATGGCGCAATAGACGAAAGCATGATTTACATCGTCGAGGATAGTGACATGGATCTTGGACTGCTGGAGGCGATTGATAACAATCTAATGCGTTTTTTTGAAATCCTGTGCGACTATTTGGACTGGCATTTTGAAAAAATGCGAGAAGCACCAGCGAAGGATCCTGTTCTTCCCGAAATCGAACCGCTTCAGGATGAAGAAATCAAACGGAAAAATTTTATTTCCAGAATAGCCAGAAGAATCATGCGAATCTTCCATGCATCAGAAGAGGAGAAACACTCCACCGGAAAATCAACCGATGATGCACCCGCAGAGATTCCCTATGTGCAAAATGCACCGAAACATGAGCATGAAAGTCCAGAGCAATCTCCGTTTATGGAAGCAGATGCATCAGAGGATTTTGCTGAAGATCAAATGATCGAACACGCTTCTGCAGAGGAAGCGAAGTTGGAGGAGACTTTTGAAATCGCAGTGGACAATTCTGAGGAATCGGCAGGGCAAATCGCCGTAGCTCCCAATGAAAACGAAGCATCAGCCGAAGAAGACAACGCTGCGGTGGAGGATTTTTCTGCACCCACAGAGGAACAAATTATTCTTCATGATGAAGGTGAAGATTTATTTGAAATCGATGGTGTGCCAGATGATTTGGATCTTCTAATGCCGATTCAGCCCTCTCGCTATCAAAAGGAGTGCTTCCTGAAGTTCGGATTTGACGAGATTGATGCCAGACTCTCCATTGAAGATGTTAGAAACTATCTCAGAGTACGCGGATGGAGCGACAATGATTTGACCAAGGCAAGGAAGCGTACAGAGTTGGATGACACACTTCTGGATCTGCATGCGGAGAATTTCTGCGATTTCTGTGGAGTGCCGCTTACTGGAGTAAGCTATGAGAAATTGGCGGATGGGCGTACTCGCTGCAATGATTGCTCGATGACGGCGGTCAATGAAGTTTCAAGGTTCAAAACGCTGTTCAAAAATGCCGAAATGATGATGGAGAACACCTACAACATCACTATACCCGTTTCCATCGCTGTGAAGACCACCGACGCCAGAACAATTTCAAAGCATGCGGGGCAGATCTTTACACCCTCTACAAAGGTTGCTGTGCGAGTTTTGGGGTTTGCACAACGAAAGAGTGGGAAATACACCCTGCTCATCGAAAATGGAAGTCCCCGACTTGCTACTGTCGACACGGCGGTTCATGAACTGACGCATATCTGGCAGTATTTGAATTGGAATGAGGGAGAGATTCGGCGCATTTACGCCCAGCGCAAACCCGAGCACACAAAAATGGCTCAAGATATTATCTATGAAGGTATGGCAATGTGGTCAGCAGTTCAGCTGCTGTATGCTATGGGAGAAACCTCTTATGCCAAACAGCAGGAGCAGCTGGCGGCTGTCCGAAATGACATCTACGGGATTGGATTCAGGCTTTACCGTGAGCGTTATGATCTTACACGGGATGGCGATGCACCTGCGTTGATGCCGTTTGCGTCTTTCCCGCCGCTTGACCCTGCGGATGTGAGAAAAGTCTTTGAAGGTGGTGACTAAGCATGGCCATGATGAATGAGCTCTATGCTTCGGTTTATGAAAAGCTGAAAGCAGTTCAAACAAAATACGAAAATGCAGAAAATCAGCTTCAGGCTTCAAAGGAACAGGATGAGGTTGCAAAACAAAAGCGGATTGAAAACTTACAGCTTCAATTGAAAAAGATCGACGAATACGAGGAAAAGGTCGGTTACTTCAAGCAGATGGCCGAAAAGCACATGGTAAGCAAAAATCTGCTCACCATCACCCCGCGTGAACTCAACTTTAACCGTTTGCGGAATTGGGCAATGATGATCGATCCGTCCGAACCGGACGACCCTTATGCACAGAGAATTTATGTTCAGGCAAAGTGCAACGAAAGGTTCCTTGAGCGCAAAAAAACGGAGTTTCAACGAACTCTGTCTGAATTGACCGAGGAGGGTGGAACTACTGATCAGGAATTAGAAAAAGCGGTTGCCTCGATTAAAGCGCAACTTGTGGAGGAATGCAGAGCAATCATTGAAAGTGAAGCGTTCGATCAGCTTGCGGCGGCTGTTTCTCAACGGCACGAAAGATATTTGAATAACCCTGCAATGCAGACGGTTCTTGATCATGAACAGGATGCGGATGGGAAAATTGGGATTGGAATCTATGCTCAGGCCTTGCCTGTCCTGGAAGAGCTAAAGTATGCCGCAAAAGCAAAGCTTGGTGAACACTTTGATCTGAAAGGCTACATTCTCCTACCCACAGAACATGCATTGGACAAGGAAATGCTTATTTCCGTTCATTGCGCTGCGGCAAAGGAGAAAAGACTCTATCGCGGAATTCAAAACTATCTTCTAAACCTAATCAGCCGAACCGTCATTGGAACACGGAAGATTTACTTTTTGGATGCGCTCCATTTTAACAATACGGCTCTGGGCTTTTTACGGCCACTGGAGGATAGTATTGTGATTGATGCTATTCCAAAGGATTCCGAGGCGGTTGTCGATAAGCTGAAGGAAATAGTTTCTTCGTTCTCTGACATCGATGAGGCTCTTGGTATGGCAGATTCCGTGCAAGACTTTAATGCAAATGCTGCACCAGCCGAACAATTAGGTCGATCTGTACTTGTTCTTGTGGGATATCCGTCAGCTTTCTCTGGCGAGGCGAAGGAGTATATCAAGAGGATCCTCCTCAACTATGAGCACTATGGTATTTCCCCCATTCTGATTGACACGCAATTCGTCGAAAAGAAGGATGATCAGGAACAGGACATTCCCGTTGACATTGTCGATCATATTTACCGAATTCAAATGACTCGGCAACGGGAGATTATCAGCCAAAACAACGGCTCCGCGCATTACTTCAAGTGGTATGAACTGACCAGTGAGTTGAACGAATCTTTCATAGCGAATGTAAGAAGCCACGATGTGCGTGCAAATTCTCTGGGAACAGAATATGTGAACCGCGTGGATATGGAAAACTTTCCACCGTATGAGCGCGGAAAGAAAAGTATTGTCCTCCCATATGGCATTGATTCAAAGGATGAAATGCACAGTATTTCCTTTGACAATGAGAGCTTTGCATCCTATTTGATGGGGGCTTCCGGTTCCGGTAAGTCCACTCTGCTACATACACTTATCACCGGCATTTTGCGAAACTATCACCCTGATGATGTAGAGTTGTGGCTGGCCGATTTCAAAATGTCAGAATTCGCTCAGTACATTGATCCTTTGCCGCCCCATGTCAAATATATCTTGTTGGATGAGTCTCCCGAATTGGTATACGATTTACTGGATCAGCTTACCGAGAAAATGATGGAGCGCCAGCGGTTCTTCATGAAGCATCGAGATATGAAGAAGGTGGAAAATGTGCCAAGCAGCATTTATATGCCGGTCATTTTCGTGATTCTGGATGAGTTCTCCATCATGTCGCAAGCTGTAGCGGAGTCTGAGCCGTATAAGTTGAAGCTTCAAAACCTTTTGGCAAAAGGGCGCGCACTGGGTATCAAGTTCATCTTCTCCAGCCAGACCTTTACAAAGGGTGTTGCGGGCCTTACGCAAACGGCAAAGGATCAGATTCAAACAAGAATCGCAATGAAGAATTCGTACAACGAAATCAACGAGACGCTGGAGCTTTCTTCCGGAACCCGTACTGAGCAGGTAAAAAACTGGATGGAAGCACTGCCGCCCCATTTCACACTCTCAAAATACCGAGATGGAGATCGGCTTCAGGTAAAGCGCCTGCAGGTCATGTACTTCAAAGGCAAAGGCGATGAGGCGTTAGAGCCACAGCGAAAACTGATCCGTCGTTTGAACGGCGCGATGCGCAGGGTCAGCGCCGAGGAGTATGACAACAGCGTTCTGGATGCCTATGTGGATAAGAAGCCTGTCATTGTGGACGGAAACAGCTATAAGGCATTCAATAGCAAGAAGATTGGCGCACTAATTTCTGAATACAGGGATGTACACAGTGCTGATCTGGCGGACGACGATACCGTGATAACCTTCGGAGCTCCGAGGCGGATGGTAAATGCAAAATTCTCGGTGATTTCAAACGAATCTCGTGAAAACCTTCTGCTGATTGCTCGAAGTGCAGAACAAGCCTGTGGAATGTCCATTATGGCTACAGCTATGAAATCATTTGTTCTACAGGGCGGGACGGTCCATATTTGGGCGTATAACAAGAATCGGCTCTATCGCTCTTACCGTGATACCCATTTAATGCAGTATGATGTGGCTGAGGGTATGTCAGAAATCTGTGCAGCAATATCTGAAATCAGAAATAAGCTTATGCGGAAAGAGACAGGACGCGATTTAATTGTAATGCTCGGCATGGAACAAATCTGTAATGACTTTGATCTGATTGATTTCGGCGGCAGTGTGCCACTTTCTACATCTGAAGGGAAACTCGCTCCCGATGCAAAGCAATATGAAGCTTCGTCAGAAGAAGATTTGGAACAATTTCACGAGGTGAAAGATCTCAGCGAACAGTTCAAAGAACAGTACGATTTGGATTCCCTGGAGGACAAATGGCTTGATGAAGGGAAATCATTTGAAGAAATTGAGATGGAAGAGGAGCGCTTGTATCAGGAGTTCCTGATTCATATGGGTGTAGGGCTTTCCGTAGAGTCAACAGCGAATGAGGACAGCATAGCCTTACCGATACCAGACTCCGCCGAGCGTGAGGATGCGTCTGCAATGGTATCTGCAGAAAGTGATCAATCCTATAATGCTTCGGAAGATTTCAAGTATATCGTCAAGCAAGGCAGCAGATTCGGCTATCACTTTATGCTCTGCCTCAGTGACCTTTCTGACTTGAAGACTACACACCTGCAGCAGGATCTGTTTCGGCACAAAATCGTCTTTCAGATTTCTGCAGATGATTCCATCGCCCTTTTCGCATCCAAAATCGCATCAAGGCTTCCAGAGCATATTTGTCAGTACAGTGACAGCATGGAACAATACTCCCTGCGCCCCTTTATCCACAAAGGTATCTCTTGGGATGGCTGGGATATCGATTCCAATGGTGAAGCGGTAAATTCCATGCTTGACTGAATTATCTTTAGTTAGAAAGGAGTATACAATATGGCGGGTTGGCAAGTTACAGAACAGGCTATTGCGGCAATGAATAATATGTCGGCGCAGTTGCAGGAGCTTGCGGTAAAAATTCATCAAGAAACAGAGAAGATGAAATCAACATTCGAGGAGAATCAGGACGGACTCGGTGCGCATTCTTCCGATATTCAATCACTGATAGAGGATGTTGAGGGAACTGAAGAAGATGCAACCATTCCAGTGAAAAAACTGGTTTTAAAGCTCCAACGGGCAGCGTTAATCAGACAAAAACACATTGAAACGCAGAGATATACACAAAGTAAGGGACGATCAAGATAATATATTCCATCTTGAATTGGAGGTTTCATTATGGCTCAAAGAGTTGACGAAGCAAAATATAGTGCGATGATCTCAGCACTGTATACGTTCGCCTCGAATGTATACACTGCTGCGTCTGAAATGCAATCTCTCGCATCGGTCTGTGCGCAGGCGTTGAGTGAAGAAGATAAGGCAGTAAAAGAAATATATAACAGGATCAAGGATTGCCAATTAAAATATGCGGAGGCAACGACTCAGGCCAAAAGCATTGCTGCTGCTATGCAGGAAGAATTGGATGAGCAAAGAAAAGAGGACGAGATCTGGAATAGCGACGAATGACTTTGTAGAAAGGCAAGCGCGTGTTCTGCGC
>CAKPLX010000032.1 GCA_934167785.1 uncultured Bacilli bacterium | reverse complement strand
CTTTCGTTATTGTATTTGTTACCGCAAGAAGAACAAATTCTAGATTTGCAAGTATGGAAACAAAACTTTTCTTTGTTGCAGTTAGGACATTTAAAAATGTCAAAACCTAAATCTAAAGTTTTACATTTTATCATTCGTTTAACATTGTAAAAGACAGTTTCTCTAATATTTAGAGTAGGGAATGTATTTAGAAAATCATTCCAATGGTCAAGAAATATATCTTTTATATGAAATCTAATTTTTCTATCTGAAACTTTATTTTTAAATTTAATAAAGTAAATTGCAAATTAGGCAGAATAAATGTTAAAATATTATTGTTATCATTTTTGATAGCTCCAAGGAAATCTAGTTGCCAGACGTAGATTCCTGGGTGTCTATGCAAGTAGGCAAGATAATCTAGATAAGTATGACTTGTTCTGTCAATTTTATTATTTTCAGAATAGTTATACTTTTTATTATGTTTTCTTTTTTTATAAGTAACTGCGTAGGGTAAATCGAATCTTTTAGTAGTTAAATATCCTTTATTAATATAGCCATATATTGTTGATACTGATTTATTAATAGTATCGTTGTTTTCAATTTTGATTTGATAAATAGATTTATTTTCAGAAATGCCATCTTTGATGATTTTATCTAATTTATTAAATTCTTCTGAATCTACGTCTATTCCTCTTCTCGAATTAATTAAATTTGTATCAGCCTTTTGTTGAGCAATTGTAGCATCGTATTTATATTTTGTATAAGGACAATTTTTATATTTTTCTTTGCATCCTGTACAAACATATGGCCATCTCTTGGTGCGTTTACAATCATTTTTTAAACCAACTGAAGTTTCAATTCTATTCCTTTTCACTTCTTTTGATACACTAGTTGGATCAACTAATAAATTTTCTCCAATTTCTCTTAATTTATAATTATGTGATATAGCAGCTGAAATAGTCTTTCTTTGTTCAAATGTCAAATGTTTCCATTCTTTCATTTTTATTACCTCCTTCAAAGCAAAGAAACTAGTAATATATTATAATAAGACTTATTTCAGTTTTTAACCTAAAAACGGAAATCCAAATTAAAATTCACGTTTTTGAAATAAAAATTATTTCATTAATGACTTTTTTTAGAAGTTTTGATACAATGGAGATAGGTTAGTAGTTTGAATTTTGATTTTCGGATTATTTTTAAATTATAGGAGGTAGTTTTATGGAATATAAGGATGGTGTAATTGCGATTATACCAAATGGAGAAGTAATTGTTAATTATTTAGATGAAGTAAATCCAAGACATTGGTGTTGTTTTGATGAAATTGAGACAAAGTTGAATTTAAATTCTAATTGTGGAACAGATCAAATGGAGCATGCTTGGTATTTAGCGAGAAAAGGAATTATTTCTTTTCAAGTTGCTAAAAATATATGTTATATTATCACCTCTCCAGAGGTTGATCAAATTTCACCTGTTCAATTAGAAAAGTTTTATGAAGTGATTGATTTTGGGTTTCATGATGTTGAAATGTTTGGGGTTGATTTGGTTTCAAAAGATAGTCATCGCCCTATCGAAATAGATAATTGTTATGAATATGGAATAGATGGATTAAATCAAATCTTTGGTTTTGATTCTATAAAAAAGCATAAAACAAGATAGAAATTTTTATTATATTTAAAGAGCAAATTGCTCTTTTTTTCTTGAAGAGAAAAGAAGTTATATTATTTTAAGAGATAAAGTGTTATAATACTTTTAGAGTAGGTGATAGGTTTGATAGAGATATTTGCTATTAAGAAAAAGAAAAAAATGTTAAAGAGTAATGATTTAACGATATTAGAAAAATATTTATCTATTTCTAGGATGAAAGAGGAGGAAGTACTTTTAAATTATAAAACTAAGAAGGATGGATTAACGGCTAAAGAAGTTAAAGAAAGATTAGAAAAAAATGGTAAAAATATTGTGATTAAGGAGAATAAGAGAGGAATATTTTATTTTTTATTGCAATCTTTTAAAGATGAATTTATTATTATTTTATTTGTTTTGGCATTGATTAATTTCTTTTTACAGGATAGACTTGGTTCTTTGATTATTTTAGTTATTGCTTTAATTAGTGCTTTGATTCGGTTTGTTCAAGATTATTCTGTGGATAAATTTAATCGTAAGTTGAAGTCAAGGATTTATTCTACTACAACTGTATTTCGAGGTGGTAAGGAATTAGAAATCAGGGTAGAGGATGTGGTGAAGGGGGATATTGTAAAGTTAAATGCTGGGGCTATTATTCCAGCGGATTTGAGAATAATTGAGGCTAAGGATTTGTTTTTGAATGAGTCAGTTTTTACTGGAGAAAGTGCTTTAGTAGAAAAAAGAGCTGCTTGTCAGGAGCAGGATTGTGAGATATTTGCTATTTCTAATATGTGTTTGATGGGGTCTACTGTGGTTAGTGGTCTTGGAACGGGAGTTGTCGTTGAAACGGGTTTTTCTACTTACTTAGGTAACTTGGGTGGGGAAATAGAGAATAAGAAAGTACTTACTAATTTTGATTTAGGAATTAAGCATATTTCTAATCTGTTGATTAAGTATATGGTGATTGTTTGTTTGGTTGTTGTTATTATTGATGGTTTGATTAAAAAAAATATTAATGAAGCTGTTCTTTTTGCTCTATCTGTTGCGGTTGGAATTACTCCTAGTATGTTGCCGATGATATTGAATGTGAATTTGACAAAAGGAAGTAGACGTTTGGCACAAAAGAAGACTTTAGTGAAAAAAAGTGAGTCGATTCAAAATTTGGGTGCGATGGATATTTTGTGTACAGATAAAACGGGTACTTTAACTGAAAATCAAATTGTTCTTCAAAAGTATATTGATGCAAGGGGAATAGAGAATGATGATATTTTAGTTTATGCTTATTTGAATAGTTATTATTCAACGGGAATAAAGAATTTGGTTGATCGAGCAATTATACGCTATGCTAATAAAAATCATTTGAAGGAAATTGAGGAAAATTATGAGAAAGTTGATGAAATTCCTTTTGATTATACTAGAAAAAAAGAGACTGTTATTGTAAAAAGTAAAGATGATTATTGGGTAATTACAAAGGGAGCGTTAGAGGAGATTTTATCTTGTTGTAGTAAAATTAAAATAGGTGAAGAAGTGAAGAAAATGAATTCTTCTTTTAAAGAAGTTATTCAAAATAAAGCGATTGAGTTAGCCAATTCGGGGATGCAGGTTATTGCTCTTTCAGAAAAGAGTGAATATCGTCCTTTAGATAGTACAAAAGATATTGAGTCAGATATGATTTTTGTTGGTTTTGTTGGCTTTTTAGATCCACCAAAGAAGGATGTTAAAAAGACACTTGTTTCTTTGGCAGATATTGGAATTCGAACGAAGATTTTGACTGGGGATAATCCTTATGCTACGAAAAATATTTGTAATTTAGTAGGATTAAATGGAAATGACATTTTACTGGGAAGTGATATTGATCAAATGTCAGATGAGGAACTTGCCAAGAAAATAGAAGTAGTTGATGTTTTTGCACGGATGAATCCGCTTCAAAAAGAGAGAGTTGTTTCATTATATCGAAAAAATGGACATGTTGTTGGGTATATGGGAGATGGAGTGAATGATGCGCCTTCTTTAAATATGGCAGATGTTGGAATTTCGGTGAATACTGCCTCATCGATTGCTAAGGAAGCTAGTGATATTATTATTTTAAAACAAAGCCTTCAGGTTGTTTATGATGGGGTTATTGAGGGAAGATGTGTTTATGGGAATATTATTAAATATATGAAGATGGCTTTGAGTGCTGATTTTGGTGATGTATTTAGTATAATGATTGCTAGTATTTTTCTTCCATTTTTACCACTTTTACCAATTCAAATGCTTCTTCAAGATTTTATTTATGATTTTTCACAAATTGGTATTCCTTATGATAATGTTGATGCAGAATTTTTAAAAAAGCCTAAGAAATGGGATACTAGGGGATTATCTAGATTTATGAAAGTAATGGGGATTACGAGTTCTTTAATTGATGTCATATCTTTCATTATTTTCTGGTATTTACTGGGATATAATACAAAAGATAGTGCTTCATCCTTTCAAACGGCTTGGTTTGTTACTTGTTTAGTAACAGAGTTGATGATAATCTTTAATGTAAGAACTTCTAAAAAACCATTTATTGAGTCTAATGCTAGTAAGGAATTGAATTTTTTAACTTTATTTTCGTTAGTATTAACGATATTTACACCTATATTTTTTCATAAAATTACGTCATTTCATTTTGAAATATTACCTCCTATCTTTTATTTTTATTTGTTTATATTAGTTATATTTTATTTTGGAATTGTTTCGTTTATTAAGAATATTTATATCAAAAAATATCATGAATGGCTATAAGAAAGGAAGAGGAAGATGAAAAAGTTATTGATTTATAGTTTTATTTTATTATCATTTACTGGATGTGGTGTTGCTAAAAAGGAGAAAGCGGAAGAAAAAACAAAGGATGAAAAAGGACAATCTCGTGAAATTGTTTTGGAAGGAAATGAAACAACGGGGTATCAATGGAAATGCAATGCAGATAATCAATATTTGAGAGTAAAAAGTACTTATCAGGAAGAAAATAAGAGTGATGAGAATATGACTGGAGTAGGAGGAAAATACGTTATTACTTTGACTGGATTAAAAGCAGGAAAAGTAAATTTGACTTGTACTTACAAAAGAGAATGGGAAGATACTTCCTTAGAAGAAAGAGTTTATCCTATTGAAATTGATCAAAATTTAAAGATAGAGATTGGAGAAGTTTCTGTTCAAAAAAAGGAGAGTGAAACTAAACAGGAAAATACATCTTCAGAAAATGAGTTAAAGAGTTTTACTTTTGAAACGGCTTATGGAACAGAGACTGTGGAAGCTAATGAGGCATTAACTGGTTCAGGAACAGCAGGAGCTAGTAATTATATATTTTATTTAAGAGATCATAAATTATATTTATATGGTCATGGTGAAGAAGATGAGTTGCTTGCTGATGGTGTAGAAAAGATTTATTATAAAACAAAGCATGCCGAACAAATTACTGTTGTATTAAACCAAAATTCTACAATGAGTAAAGAAAATAGTTATATTAGTTATGAAAAATAGAAATACTGTTTAGGCATTTCTATTTTTTGTTTAAGTATTGAAAGACATTGCTGATATCATCATGAATTATTAAATCTGCTTTATTATCTAAAGGAGTAATTTCATTATTAATAATGATTAGATGTTTTCCTTTAAAGTAATGAATGAAGGAAGAAGCTGGGTAAACGACTAAAGAGGTGCCTGCTACGATTAAGACATCTGCTTTTTCTATTTCTTTTATAGCATTTGTTATAATATTTTCATTTAATGGTTCTTCATATAAAACTACGTCTGGTTTTATGATTCCTCCACATTTACAATGAGGGATATCGTTGGTGGAGAATACTTCATTAGCATTTATCTTTTTATGACATTTTGTACAATAATTATTTAGAATGGATCCATGTAATTCTAAAACATTTGTGCTACCTGTTTTTTGATGGAGTCCATCGATATTTTGGGTGATGATGGATTTTAAGGTTCCTTGTTTTTCTAATTTGGCTAAGTATTTGTGGCAAATATTTGGTTTGGCTGTTAGACTATTTAAATTTTTTCGATAGAATTGGTAAAAGTAGTTAGTATTTTTTTCAAAAAAAGAGTGACTTAAGATTTGTTCGGGTGGATATAGTGCTTTTTCATGATATAATCCACTGGCACTTCTAAAATCTTTAAGGCCACTAGCGGTTGAAGTTCCTGCTCCTCCAAAGAAAACGAGATATTTGGCTTCTTTGATATATTTGTTTAATTGTTCTAAGTTATTCATATTTATCACCAAATTTATTGTAATATAAATTACTTAGTTTGTTAAGTGTTTTATTTTTTTTAACTTTATGTTAAAATGTAGACGAGTGTGGTGATTTTTATGTTTAAAATTGGGAATATTGAATTAGAAAATAGAATTGTTTTGGCACCAATGGCGGGAATTTGTAATAGTGCATTTCGAAAAATTATTAAGGAGATGGGTTGCGGATTGATGTATGCTGAGATGGTCAGTGATAAAGCGTTGGTTTATTCCAGTAAAAAGACTGAGGATATGCTTTATATGGAAGAGTGTGAAAGGCCAATTGCTCAACAAATTTTTGGAAGTGATAAGGAAACGTTTGTAGAAGCCGCTCGGTTAGTATATGAGAAAATGCATCCAGATATTATTGATATTAATATGGGGTGTCCAGTTCCTAAGGTAGCGATTAAATCACAGGCGGGTTCGGCCTTGTTAAAAAATCCAGAGAAAGTGAGAGAAATTGTTGAGGCGGTTGTGAAGGTTGTTCCTGTTCCTGTAACCGTAAAAATTAGAAGTGGTTGGGATGAACAGAGTATTAATGCTGTTGCTATTGCTAAGGTGGTAGAAAGTGCAGGAGCATCAGCAATTACTATTCATGGAAGAACGAGAAGTCAGGGCTATTCTGGGTGTGTAAACTATGAAATTATTAAGGAAGTAAAGAGAGCTGTTTCTATTCCTGTTATTGGTAATGGAGATATTGTAGATATTGATAGTGCCAAAAAAATGTTTGATACAGGGGTTGATGCAATTATGGTAGGTAGAGGTGTTTTAGGGAATCCTTGGTTAATTCGGGAACTGGTTTCTTATTTTGAAAAGGGAATTATTTTAGAAAAACCAACATATCAAGAGCGTTTAGCTATGTGTTTTCATCATATGGAATATTTAAGCCGTTTAAAATGTGAAAAGGTAACTGTTTTGGAAATGCGGAGTCATATTGCTTGGTATTTAAAGGGACTACCTGGTAGTATTGACGCCAAAAACCAATGCTTTAAAGCAACAACGATAGAGGAATTAAAAGAAATATTAAATAACTATTTTAACAAATTGGAAAATAGTGTATAATAAGACTATATTTTTATTTGAATTTTAAAACATTAGCTTCAAATAAACATAAGTATTTTAAAGAGGTGGAGAAATGAAAGTAATAAGAAGTGAACAAGAACTTGTTCGAAGAGAAAAGTTAGAGAAAATAAGAGAATATTGTAATCCCTATCCTGAAAAGTATGAAGTTACGCATTCTATTCAAATGGCTAGGGAACTTACGGATGGAACGCAGGATGTTAAAATTGCTGGAAGAGTAGTCTTTATGCGAAAAATGGGAAAATTGAGTTTTTTGAGAATTCGTGATATTGAAGCTTCTATTCAAGTTTCTATGCAGCTTGACTTGGTGGGAGAAGAAAATTATAAGTTTATGAAATCATCTATTGATGTTGGTGATTTTATTGGTGTATCTGGAGAAATAGGAACTACCCAAACTGGGGAAAAAACTTTGAGAACGCATGAATTTACATTTTTAGGAAAGGCGTTAAAACCATTACCTGAGAAATTTCATGGTTTATCTGATCAAGAATTGAAGTATCGAAATCGTTATGTAGATTTAATTATGAATGAGGATGCTAGAGAGAGATTTTTGCTTCGGAGTAAATTAATTTGGGAAATTAGGAGTTTTTTAAATCAAAATGGTTATATTGAGATAGAGACACCTATTTTGAATAATAAAGCAAGTGGTGCAATGGCTAAGCCTTTTAAAACACATCATAATGCTTTAGATATTGATGTTTATTTAAGAATTGCTCCTGAAACTTACTTAAAAAGAGCAATTATTGGTGGGTTTACAAAGGTATTTGAATTTGCTAGATGTTTTAGAAATGAGGGAATGGATACTACTCATTTGCAAGATTTTACTATGCTAGAGGGATATGGTGCTTATTTAAATTATCAAGATAATATGAAATTTTTACAGGAAATGATTCAAACCGTTGTTAAAAAATTGTTTGGAAAGTTAGAATTAACTATTAATGGAGTGAATGTTGATATTAGTGGCGATTGGGAAAGTATTTCTATGAGAGATTTAATTTTAAAATATACACCAGTAGATATCTATGAATGTGATACTAAAGAAAAGTTATTGGCCAAAATTAAGGAAGAGAAAATTGAAATTGATAGTGAAACTCCTTTAGAGAATTTAGGATATGGAAATTTGGTGGATCAACTTTATAAAAAAGTTGCTCGTCCTTATGTGGTAAAACCTTGCTTTTTAACTAAGCATCCGATTAGTTTGTCTCCTTTAGCTAGAGCGAATGATGACAATCCAAATCTTACGGATAGATTTCAATTAATCATTAATGGTGCTGAGATTATTAATGCTTATTCTGAACTTGTTGATCCACAAGAGCAAGAGAGAAGGCTTGAGGAACAAGCTAAGTTAAAGAGTAATGGTGATGAAGAAGCAATGATGATGGATTCTGATTATATTGGGGCAATGGAGTATGGTATGCCACCAATTAGTGGATGGGGAATTGGTATTGATCGTTTGGTGCAGATTTTAACAGATGCTGAAAATATTAAGGATTGTGTATTGTTCCCGTTAATGAAACCAGAGGAATAATTGTGTTAAAATACTTATTTAGTAAAGATCTTAGGATTAAAAACTAAATAAGTATTTTTATTATTTTGTAAGAGTGGTAAGAATTTTTTTATAATGAAGGGTTACTTAATTTTATGATGATGATAGGAACTATTTTTAATTTATTTAAGATTGATTAAAAAAAGTAAACAAATGGCTAAAAATATAGTAAATAAAGGATTTCGTGCTATAATGAGTGTGGAGGTAGAAAAATGAAAAAGAAATACGGATTATTTAAAGTGTTGTCGGTATTGCTATTATTAGTAGTTATTGCTACTTATTTAATTAAGGGTAGACAAGGAAAAATTACTTATTTAGCTCTTGGAGATGTATTCCTTAATTATATTCAGTCTTTTTATTATTTCTTTGATACAGCTATTTTTATTTTAGTTGTAGGTGGATTTTATGGCTTTTTGAATAAAATTCCTGCTTATAAGCAAATGTTACAAGGAATTTCAAAGAGATTGTTGGATAAAGAGCATGAAAAATTATTTGTAATTATTGCAACGGTTGTTTTTGCTTTACTTGCATCTTTAACAGGGTTAAATGTGATTTTATTGTTATTTATTCCTGCTGTTATATCTATTATTTTGTTACTTGGATATGATAAGTTAGTGGCATTATCTGCAACAATAGGTGGTGTTTTAGTTGGATATATTGGTGGTATTCTTTTATCTTTTAAAGATGCTAGTAGTCAATATTCAGTAAGTTATACAACATTTGATAAGTTAGTTGGTTTAAAAGATAATTGGAGTAATTTATTTCCTAAAATTTTATTGTTGGTAATTGCTGTTTTATTGTTAATTTATACTATTATCAATCATATAAAGAAGAATGAAACTGAAAAATATCATTTAACTAAAAATGATTCCTTATTTGTTGATGTAAAGATCGAAAAGAAAAAGGATGAGAAGAATTCAAAGAAAGTACTTATTTGGCCTTTAGGAATAGTTTTGGGGCTACTAGTTATTATTTTGATCCTTGGTTATTTTCCTTGGTCTGATTTATTTGGTATTAAATGTTTTGATCAATTTCATACTTGGTTAACAGGATTAAAAATTGGAAAGTACGTTGTATTTACTAGTTTGATTTCAAGTAGTTTTACTGCTTTGGGAACATGGGGAAATCTTGGAAGCTTTATGATGGTTATTTTCTTCGTTGTTTTATTTATGATAATATTGATGGCTGTTTATGGTGTAAAATTTGAAGAAGCAATGGATGGCTTTGTTTATGGAATGAAGAAAATGCTTCCTGCGGCAATGATTGCTGGTCTTGCTTATTGTGTATTAGTTTGTAGTTATAATAATGGATTTTTAGAAACGATTATTACTAACGCTAGTAAGAGTTTTGGTGATAATGTTATTATTAATTCTTTAATCACTATTTTAGGAAGTATTCTTAATGTTGATACTTATTATGTTACTGCTGGAGTATTTACTTCTATTGTATCTGCATTACCAGATAAAGCAAATCTTTCTGTGTATGCTTTAATGTTCCAAAGTTTATATGGATTAGTTCAACTTGTTGGTCCAACTAGTATTTTATTGATTGTTGGATTATCTTATTTAGAAGTTCCATATAAGACTTGGTTAAAGTATATTTGGCGATTTGTTGTTGAATTGTTAATTGTTATATTGATTGTATTAATGATTGTTTCTTTAATATAATTAATATAAAAAATGATTCGTTGAATTTAATTAGAGAAAATCTAAGCCCTACATCTATTTTTTTGATGTAGGGCTTATAATTTTCTTCTTTTGTTGGTATTTGATTAATAATTTGAGATAATTTGTTTTTATACGAATTTTTATAAATTAGAAAATTTTGATGGAATAAAATATAAAGTTATTGAAGCTACCTTATCTTATAATCCTAAGTTTTGTCATAGATGTGGTTGTATTTTTAACGATAAACAAACTTATGAAAAAAATGGATTTAAATCATCTGATATTTTAATGCTTTAATAAACAAAATTATATATATATAATATTCATGATACATATTTAAAAAAGTTTTAAAAGTGTTACAGTTCAGACTAACAAATGTCAAAAGCAGGTAGAATTAAATATATTCTATCTGTTTTTATATTAATATTGGACTATCAGGAAAACTGATGTAAGTGCTTTATATAGATTGATACCGTTTTTTGCGTACGTTGATATACAACTTTTGATAACGGCATAGATATTAGCTCCTTCAACACTTCTAAATTTTCCTGTCTTCTGTTTTATCTTAATTCCTCTTAAATCAGATTCTGCACGATTATTAGAAAATGGAACAAAGAATTTTTTCAGAAATAAGAGATGATTATCTCAATATTCATTTAATCTATTAATTAAGTTAATTTCTTCTTTTTTGTAAGCATTACGAGATAAATCTTTACTTCTTTCTTCTCTGTCTTCTGATAATATCTTTAAATATTTAGATTTAAACTTTTCATATTTGGCATTACTAATATGGTTTTCTCCTTTTTCCTCTTTTATGTTTTTCATATCTAAAAGTAGATCATGCATCTTTTTAGCCCATGTATGATTAGTAAATTCAGATACAGCATTAAGGTATCTTAATACGTGAACATTACATTCGGCATTATCTGCCCCATAGTTATAATACATCTTATAATAATCATGTACAATTATTCCTTTATATTGTTTTAAAAAACCAAATTCATCTATATCTTCTTGACTTCTGTGTTTTGTTACGTATTGAAGTGTATGATTTCCGTCTGAAATATTATGTAAATAATATTGTTTACCATTTATTTTAATTGGACTTTCATCTACATTTAACACAATTGCATTCATTAATTCCTTTTGTATCTGTTGACATTCTGTATTTAATAATAACTTATATATTTCTTTATTCCATGAATAAAAAGAACCTTTTGAAGTAAAAAGATTATTATTAGTTGTGTCATAAATAAAGTTTTGAATACCATCTAATGACATATATTTTTGATTTAGCATACAGCAATATGCTTTTATGTTATTTCCATAAATTACAGGATATTTAGTAATATTTTTATTCTTGCTTGGATAGATAACACGTTTGGTTACTATTCTTTTGATTTTAATATCATATTCATATCTTATTATTATTTTTTAGCCTTTCTATTTATAATAGTAGTTCTTTATTTTTTTTACTCGCTTCATCTAGTTTTTTAGTTAATAATTTATTGGTTTCATTTAATTCAGCAATTGTTAAAGACATATTGAAAATGGTATTATTGGCTTTATCTAATTTTTTGTTTAATTCTTCAAATTGTCTATAGAAATCATTTATATACCCTTTTGCCATATCATAGTCACCATCCAATACTTTATACAATAATTATATAATAAATAATTTGATAATAAAAGACTATTATTTTTACTAAGTATATAGTATAGTTAATAATAAAAAGACTAGATAAATAAATTTTTACTTATTTTCTAGTCTGAACTGTAACTTAAAAGTAATAATAAAAATCAATTTTAGTAGAAAAAAAGCAAAAATTATGTTATTCTTTATATATAGAGTAGGAGTACACAGTATGAATGGTATTAGAGGTAAGATAAACAAAAAAATG